>JAIRXH010000021.1 GCA_031268385.1 Treponema sp.
CCTCCCCGGCAAGAGGGACTGCGGTCTAACGTACTTCATTTAAACGGCCTTTACCGGTATACTCTTTGTATGAAGAAGATCGCCCTGACGGGAATCAAGCCCACGGGAATACTCCACATCGGCAACTACTTCGGGGCCATACGGCCGGCTCTGGAACTTGTCCGGGAATACGACGCCCGTTACTTTATCGCCGATTATCACGCCCTCAACACCATGAAGGAAAGCGCGGAGCTTTCCGCCTGCATACGGGAAGTCGCCGCGGGCTGGCTCGCGTCGGGCCTTGATCCCGAAAAGGTAATCTTTTACCGCCAGAGTTCCATTCCCGAAGTCTTTGAACTGACATCCATGCTCATGGCCTTTACCGCCAAAGGGCTCATGAACCGGGCCCACGCCTACAAGGCGGCGGTACAGGAAAACGCCGAACGGGGGCTTGATCCTGATGCGGGGGTAAACATGGGGCTCTTTACCTACCCCGTACTCATGGCGGCGGACATTATCCTCTTTGATTCCGACGTTGTGCCGGTGGGAAAAGATCAGGTCCAGCATATCGAAATGGCCCAGGACATAGCCCAGGCGGTCAATTTCAACTACAAACAGGAAATACTCACCGTTCCCCAGGCCGCGGTGCAGGAAGATGTCGCGGTAGTGCCCGGCCTTGACGGCCGGAAAATGAGCAAGAGTTACGGAAACGTGATTCCCCTCTTTGCCCCGGAAAAAGATCTCCGAAAGCTTATCATGCGTATAGTAACCAATTCTCAGGGGGTCGATGAACCCAAAGACCCGGCTACAAGCCAGATCTACCTGCTTTACAAATTGTTCGCCACAGCGGAGGAGCAGGCGGCCCTGGCGGCCCGCTACCGGGAGGGGGGCATGGGCTGGGGAGAGGCCAAAGAGGAACTTTTCCGCGCGGCAAACCGTACGCTTTCCCCCCTGCGGGAGCGTTTTGAGGCAATCATGGCGGATCCGGCGGGCCTTGACACAATACTGGCGCGGGGCGCGGAAAAGGCCCGGCCCATAGCGGCGGCCACGGTCAGGCGTTTCCGCAAGGCCGCGGGAATAGACGCATAAACCGGAAACATTGCCTGGCGCCGGATCCTGATCCTGGAGTTGATTTTTATGGAAAGAACGTTTGTCATGTTAAAACCCGGCGTCCTCCAGCGGAGAATAGCGGGGGAGGTGATCGGCCGTTTTGAACGGAAAGGGCTTAAAATTATCGCGATGAAGCTCCTGCACATGGACAAAATCACCGCCGAGGTTCATTATGCCGAACACAAAGGCAGGGATTTTTACGAAAAGCTGCTGGCCTACACCCTGTCGGGACCGGTTATTGCCATGGTACTGGAAGGAAACGAGGCCATTTCCGTGGTGCGCCGTCTGGCGGGTTCTACCAGCCTCGCGGATGCCCAGCCCGGAACAATACGGGGGGATTACGCCGCCTGTACCAGGCTCAATATTGTTCACGCGTCGGACAGCCCCGGCAGCGCGGAGCGGGAAATTGGCCTGTTCTTCGGAAAAGGGGAGATCTGCGCGTGGGAAGACGGCAACGCCGGCTGGTTTTAGCCGGTTCCGTTCCTTTTCGGCGCACCCTTTCATATTTTTGTCCTGTGTAGTATAGTTAAAAAAGAAAATCGGCGGAAATTCCATGAACCGGCCGTAAAATCACAAGGGGATCAAGATGTCGGGCGCTTTTCTTTATCCGTTATGTGCCACCGGACTGGTTATTCTGCTGATTGCCTTTAATTATATCCGGAGACTTAATACCGATATCTTCCTGCGGAAGATATACCTCTTGACAATTTTTTCGCTTTTGGCCGCCATTGTCTTTAACTTTGCCGCCGCCCTGTTCAACGGAAGGCCCGGCCGGCCGGTACATGTACTTCTCTTCATCTTCAACAGTATTTATTTTATCGCCCAGAACCTGACCTACTATGCGGCGATTTTGTTCGTTGACTATATTGCCAACAGAAACAGCGCCAGAACCAAAAAACTGGGCTGCATCGTCCTTGCCGTCACGGGGATCAACATAATCATCATAATCCTCAATCTCTTTTCCGGCTTTTATTTTATCATCACCCCGGACAACCGCTATGCGGACGGAAGTCTGTATCTTGTCCGTTTCTATCTGGGTTACGTTGCCATTCTCATAATCATCGCGGATCTTCTTGTTTCGTCAAAATTCATCACACAGACCTACATGTACCAGATCGTCCTGTTCGCGGTTCTTGTCGGCGGCGGGGCGGCCCTTGACATGATCTTTGCCGGCGGCAGCCTGATATGGGCCTTCTTTACCGCCGGCATGCTGCAGGGCTATTTCTATATAATCCGTTCGGACTCCACGCAGGACGCCGTTACCGGCATTGGGAACAGGGCCAGTTTCAACGAGTATGTCAACCAGATCATCCGCATGCCCGAAAAACAGTCGCTCCTGATGTGCCTTGTCGACATCAACGGGCTTAAAAAGATCAACGATTCCATGGGCGTTGAGGGAGGGGACAGAGCGCTGGTGGACATGGCTGACATACTCAAAAAATGTTCCCGCCAGAGCGATTTCATTGCCCGCATCGGAGAGGATGAATTTATCATCGTCATAAAGGCAAAATTCGAAATTGAGCGGCTCATTACGCGGATGCTTAGAACCATCGAGGCCAGAAACCAAAAGGGAGAAAACCCCTGTCCCCTTTCCATAAGCTACGGCTTTGATAAATTCACAACCAAGACGGATCAATCCATTGATGAATTTCTTACACATCTTAACGGTCTTGTGTACCAGCACAAGAGCGATCAGCGGAGGGAAGCGGGAGCTTAGATTCCCATGATACCCAAAATATACATAAATCCCGCGGCAAGTTCCGTTTTTGTCATTATACTGATATTCATTGATTATACACGGAAATACAACACGGATGCCTTTCAGCGCAGAATATTTCTCTTTATATTGTCAACAGCGTTTCTCGCGGTCACCGCGAATTTTGCCCACCACATTCTGGAAGGACGGCCGGGCCAAAACATACGGATCATCATGTACACCGTACTCACCGTCTTCCTGAATTCCCAAAATATTACCTACTACCTTATACTCGTCTTCATCGACTATTTTGTCCATGGCAGCGCGGCGCAGACGAGAAAAATTGCCACGGCCGCCGCGGTGTTCCTGTCGCTGTATTTCGTGACCACTCTTCTTAACCTCCACTGGAAGTTTTTCTTCCATATTTCAGAGAGTAATTACTATGTCATGGGACCGTTCTATCCACTGCGCCTCGCGACAAGCTACTTCCCCATTTTTGTCATAGCCGCGTATGTAATCGCGGCAATACGTGTTTTCAAGAGAACACAGGTATATCTTCTTATCTTCTTCTCCCTGCTTACCGGCCTCGGGGCGACGCTGGATATAATCCTTAAAACGGGAAGCCTTACATGGATCTGTTTTACGGGGGGCCTGCTCTATATTTATTTCTTTATCATGCAGACCGACGCAAAAATAGACAGTCTTACCGGAATAGGGAACCGCGCCTATTTTAACGAATTCATCAGCAAGCTGGCGCGGCGAAATACCCGCTCAGGGCCTGGCGGCAGGGCCTGGGCCATTGCCATGATAGATCTGGATCATTTCAAGGAGATCAACGACACGCTGGGTCACCTGGAAGGCGACAATGCCCTGCGGGACATGGCGTCCATCATCAAAAGCTCAATACGGCAGTGCGATTTTGCCGCCCGCTACGGCGGAGACGAGTTTATCGTGGGAACAAAGTCCGATTCTCCGGATTCCCCCGAATCGGGGGAGGCTCTGAAAACCAGTCTTGAAAAAGTGCTTGCGCGCATACGGGAGGCAATGGAAACCCAGAACAAAAAAAACCTGCGGCCCTACAAAATACAGATGAGTTATGGATATGACATATTCAACGTCAATGACGGCGTATCTGTAAACGATTTCATTGCCCACATTGACGAACTGATGTACAGGAACAAAGCCGAACGGCGGCGGGTTTCTGATCATGCCTTCTCCCCCGCCGGAACGCCGGGACGGGAAACGTGAACTATTCTTTTGCCGTCAACACCGTCCTTGGCTCCTGCCTTATCATCGTTCTTATCTTTGCCGATTATGTACGCAAATACAATACCGATTCCCTTCTCAGGCTCATCTTCCTCTGCCTGCTTGCCGCTTCCCTTGCCGCCATACTGTGCGATTTTGCGGGATACATCTTTGAAGGGGTCCCCGGCGCGCACATACACGCCGCTTACAGCGCCGTTACAAATCTTTATTTTATTTTCCAGGTTCTTGCCTGTTATCTTTTATTTGCCTTTGTCAATTATCTTTCATACCGGGACGCGGCAAAGGCATGGACGGTAATACGCATTGTTCTTGGTATTACGCTCCTGCATATCATTTTTCTTGAAATCAACATTTCCACGAATTATTACTTTTACATTTCGGAAGACAACCACTACCACCGCGGAAATCTGTACATAATCAGGCTGATCATAAGCTGCCTTCCCGCCGTTTTCGCAATTGTTGAAATTGTTCTTTCGCGGAAAAAATTTACAAAATACCATTCGGCGCTGGTTTTTTTGTTCCTGATCCTCGCCGGCGCGGGATCGGCCATAGACATACTTTTCGAGACCGGCAGCTTCATCTGGCCCTGCCTTACTTCCGCGTATCTGTACTCCTACTTTTTTATCATCATGTCCGATTCCAGAATAGACAGCCTTACGGGGCTTGGAAACCGGTTCAGCTTCAATGAATTTGTCGAAAAACTTTCAAAATCGGCCGGAAACGAATCCTGGTCCATCGTCATGATGGACATGGATCATTTCAAAAAAATCAACGATACGCTGGGCCACCTGGAAGGCGACAACGCTCTGCGGGACATGGCGTTTATTATCAAGGGATCGATACGCAACTCCGATTTCGCCGCCCGTTACGGAGGCGACGAATTCATCCTCGCGGTCCGCGCGGAATTTGACATTCACAAACTTCTGGAACGGATACAGGAAGCGATAGACAATCAGAACGAAAAAAATTACCGGCCCTACCGGCTGGCAATGAGCTATGGCTGCGACGTATACACGGCAAATTCGGGTCAATCCGTAAACGATTTTCTCAAACACATAGACGCCCTCATGTACGAGGAAAAACGGCGCAAGTACGAAAACGGCGGAATTTCCAGGTCGTATTGAACCCTCCGCAAAGACGGCATTGTAAAGCGCCTGCGCGCCGCCGCGTCATGTATCCCCCGGCATCTCACCCGCGCAGGCTGCGGCGTATCCGGGCGCTTGCGGCGTGGCCGGAAAGTCCTTCGGCGGCGGCAATGCGTTCGGCCGCGTCTACCGCCTGTTCCCAGCCGGGGCCTTTTGTGCAGCGGAGAGTGGTGACGGTTTTCAGAAAATGGCGTACCGAAAGGCCGCCGGAAAAACGGGCGCTTCCGGATGTGGGAAGGGTATGGTTTATGCCTGCGGAATAATCGCCCAGCACTTCCGCGGCAAGGCTTCCGATAAAAAGAGAGCCGTAATTTTTAAGAAGGGGCATCCAGCGTTCAGGACGGGGAACCTGCAGCTCAAGATGTTCGGGGGCTATGGTATTGGCGATACGCGCCGCCTCCTCCAGGGTACGGCAGACAACAATGAGGCCGCCTGAATCCAGAGAGGCGCGGGCCTGGGCCGCGGAAGGAAGGGAAAGAAGCCGCCGTTCCAGCGCCAGGGCGACAAGTTCCGCCGTTTTCCCGGAAGGAACCAGCGCCCGTGCCCTGGCGTCCGGATCATGTTCGGCCTGCGCCAGCATGTCGGCGGCGGCAATATCGGCGGCCATTGCGGGGTCCGCTTCCGCCGAATCGCCGGCCCAGTCTTCCCCCGCCACTACAAGTACATCGGTGGGGCCGGCGATGAAGTCTATTCCTACCTCGCCGTAAAGGAGGCGTTTGGCCGCGGCGACATATTTGTTCCCCGGCCCGGCGATGACATCGGCGCGGGGTATGGTTTCGGTCCCCAGCGCCAGGGCGGCGACGGCCTGGGCCCCGCCCAGGGCAAACACGCGGTCCGCCCCGGCCAGAGAAGACGCGGCAAGGATGCGCCGGTCGGGAAGGCCGTCCTCAAGCGGAGGAGACGCAAGTATTACTTCGCTTGAACCCGCCGCTACGGCGGGAATAACGCCCATGAGGACCGAAGACACAAGGGGAAAGCGGCCGGCCGGGGCATAGACCGCGGCCCGTTCAACCGGAATGACCCGCTGTCCGGCGGTGAGGCCTTCTTCCATTTCATACTCAAAATCAAAAAACTGGTTTTTCTGCTCCAGCGCAAAACGCCGTATGTGATCCGCGGCAAGTTTCAGGGCTTCCATAAGGGAAGGATCTTCCGTCCCGAGCCTGTCATACGCATCACGGACAGCGGCGGCGGGAACTTCCGTCTTTTCGGGAGCGCTTCTGTCGAAGCGGGAAGCAAAAAGCCGCACGGCCCTGTCCCCGTCTTTCCGCACGGCGGCGATAATCTCCCGTACCGCCGCTTCCGTCTTTTCATCGTCCTGCGGCAGAAGGCGGGCTTCCCTCCAGTACGCGTCAAATTCGGAACTGCCGATAATTCTCACGCGGAACTCCTTGAAGCGGAATTTGTTCAATAACTGAAGTTATTGAACAACTCTCTTATATCCCCCGGCAGGCGTCAAGGAAACGATCCATGTCGCCGTCCGATCCCATGCTGACTCTGAGGTAATCGGCGATGCGGGGCCTGTCGAAATGCCGTACAAGTATGCCCCGCTCCCGCAGGGCGGCGAAAAATTCCCTTCCGCCAAGGCGGGGGTGCCTGACAAAAATAAAATTGGCGGACGAGGGCGGTACGGTAAAACCCATGCCTTCAAGTTCCGCCGAAACACGTCCGCGTGTTTTTATTATCTTTTCGGTTATGCCGTCGTAATAGGCGGCGTCGGAAAGCGCGGCAGCCGCTCCCGCGAGGGCGATCCTGTCGAGGGTGTAGGAATTGAAGGAATCGCGTACACGGCAGAGCCCTTCGATCAGCGCCTGGTCTCCCAGCGCAAAGCCCGCCCGCAGTCCCGCAAGGGACGCCGATTTGGACAGGGTATGAACGGTAAGGATATTGCGGTATTTTCCAATAAAGGAAACCGCCGAATCTGCCGGACACCTCCGGCCGCCTCCGGCAAAGGCGATGTAAGCCTCGTCCACGACAAGCACGCGCCCCTGCTGTTCAAGGTACGCGGCAAGGGCGAAGATGCCGTCAAGGGAAAGGAAGAGTCCCGTCGGGGCATTGGGATTCGCGATAACCGCCCCGCCTGAAGGAACAAGGTAATCCTCAACTACTATGGAAAAATCTTCGGCAAGCGGGACAGTACGAAAAGGCGTTCCCCACAGTTCCGCGTACACAGGGTAAAAACTGTAGGTAATGTCGGGAAAGAGAACGGGCGGGGCGTCCCGGCCCGGTTCAAAAAAGGCGGCGAACGCGAAGGCCAGGACTTCGTCGGAACCGTTTCCCGCGAAAACCTGTTCCGGCTTTACCCCGTACCGCGCGGCGGCGGCCTCGCGGAATTCGGTACAGGCAGGATCGGGGTAAAGCCGCAGCTTTTCGTCCGCGGCTTTTTTTATCGCCTCAATTACCTTTGGCGAAGGGGGATAGGGATTTTCGTTTGTGTTGAGTTTGACGATCTTTCCGTCCTGCGGCTGTTCACCGGGAACATAGGGAGAAAGTCCCCTGATCCGCGTATTCCAGTAAACACTCATCATTCACTCCCCGCTCCCGCTCCTTCCTTCTTCCTCAATCAAATCATCCCCCGCTTCCCGGAACCAGTCCAGCCTGCGGGTCAGGAACATGATCAGCGCCACAACCACAAAGGTCCCGGTGGAACCGATGAGCAGCGCGTAGGATTCGGCGTTCAGCACGGCGTACAAAAGGATGTATGAAATACTTACCGTAAGGCCCATATACCAGCTCTTGTTCCAGGAAGGCAGCAGGGAACGGGAGTACAGGGTCATCATGGCGGTTACCGCCAGGGCGGCGACAAGATAGGCAGTGTAAAAAGGTATCTGTTCGGACAATGAAAGGAGCAGGAGATAAAACACCGCGTTGCCAATGCCGGACAGGAGATAAGGAACCGGATGGATTCTTTTTTTCGCAAATATTTCAAGAAGAAACAGGGTAAGAAAGGGAACTATCAGAAAGAGAACGGCGTATTTTACCGCCCGGGTATTCAGCGCGTAGGTGTTGACGGCGCGGAAAAAATCCACGCCAAATAACGAGCCGGTGTACTGCCGCTTCTCGTCATAGTTTTTCCAGAAAAGCGGTATGTCGCGGCTTACATAATTGACATCCCATGAGGCCGAAAAATCCGTATCGCCAATGACCGACTCGCCGGGCAGATAAGCGCCCTGAAAGGAAGGGGCCCCCCAGTCGGCGGCGACGGCGGCGTGGGTGTCCTGACCCAGAGGCAGAAACCGCAGGTACCGCCCCCCCTGTATGTCGATACTGACGTCAAAGGCCGCGGCCCTGTTTTCAAACCGGGAAAGGCTCGCGTAGATGCCCCCTATGCTTTCGTCCGCGCCGGAGCGCCAAAAACCGGAGGAAGCGAAAGAGCTGTCGTATCCGTATTGAAAAAGACTGTAACCCCGGTTTCCGGGCTTGAAGAAAAGTTCTTCATCATTCCACGTTGAAGCGTTTATTTTGCGGATCCCCTTCTGGCTGGAAAGGGAAATGATCAATTCCGCCTGGTTCAGAAAAATTTGTTCGTTGGGCAAAAGCTCCGTTATGGCCATGGCAGGATCAAAGACGCCTTTGAACGTGAGGATTCCCGAAAAAAGGGGAACCGAAAAAATGCCCCGCTTCCGTGTTTCGGTTTTGAAGGCGGCGTTTATATCGAGACTTTGGGGACTTATGGCCAGGGTGAAGGGCGTTCTAACCTGCTCTATTTTTTCCCCTTCTTTTTCGGTTTTGGTCCTGACTTCCTCGGTCCTCATTCCGGGAATAATGACAATGGGCCCCGCCGCTATAAGTTCTTTTCCCCAGGCTTCCATAATGGCCGCCTCGGCGCCGGCTGCGGTTCTTCCCCGTTCATCCACCAGAGAGCGGATCATGGACAGGGGAACAAGCAAGAGCAGCACCAATACCATGAGCAGCAGCACCTTGAAGGTATACCCCTGGGTAAATTTTCCAAAACCAGACTTTTTGTCTTTATCCATACCGTCCCCCCGCGCTCCGGCGCATGCCCCGCCGGGTGCTTTTATTTTTTGTGACGCCTGTCAAGTTCGTCCAGAACCTCACCGGCCTTCACTCCTTCGCGGGTCATGAGGACCGTGGCGAAATACAGAAGATCCGCCGCCTCCCAGACAACTTCGTCGTGGCCGACGGCGGTACAGAGCTCCCCGGCTTCTTCCCGTATCTTCTCCCGGACCAGTTCATCGTCCAGCGCGGCGGTATAGGAACCGGGCGCGGGATTGCGGAGCCTTTCGGCAATGATGGACTGGAGCGTTTCCCATGTATAACGCCGTTCCAGGGCAAAACACGAAAAGTCCCCGGTATGACAGACGGGGCCGGAAGGCTCCGCCAGGGCAAGAACGGCGTCGCGGTCGCAGTCCGCCCTGAGCCGTTTGAGGACAAGGGTGTTGCCCGAGCTTTCCCCCTTCATCCAGAGCCTTCCCCTGCCGCGGCTGTGAAAGCAGACCATGCCCCGCGCGAAAGTCTCCCGTATTGCTTCCCGGCCGGCAAATCCCGTCATTAAAACCTGTCCTTCAGGCGACTGCACAATGAGGGGAAGAAACGCGTCCTGTGAAGCGGCAATTCCCGGAAATGACGCGCCCTTCTTCCAGTCAAGGGACCGGACAAAGGCGTCGGCAAGGTTTATCTTTCCGGTATAGAGGGCCATGCCAAGCTGCACGTCGCAGCCCAGGGCGGCAAGCGCTTCCGTTTCTTCCAGGGATGAAACGCCTCCGGCGGCGGTAACGCGGCAGGAGACCGCCCCGCAGAGAAGTTTCACCGGCGTCAGGTCTATGCCCGTCATGGTGCCTTCGCGGTCAACGCAGGTAAAAAGAAGCTCCGACGCATAGGGTTCCACGGCCTTCGCCGCTTCTACAAGGTCCAGCCCCGTACGTGTCTTCCATCCGTCAACGACTATTTCGTATCCGCCCGGCGCGCCGTCCACGTCCAGGCGGGCCAGGGCGTCCACGGCAACTATCACCCGCTGCCGGCCTATTGCCCCCACAAGCGACGCGAGAAAGGCGGTATTGACGGCAAATTCGCCGCCTTCCTTTCCCGCGCCCTTTTTTCCGGGATCACGGAAACACGCGGACCCCGCGATGATGCGCCCGGCGCCAAGGCTTACAAGCTCCTTCGCCTGCTCCGCGTTCCGTATGCCGCCGCCGACCCGGCATTCGGCAAGACGCAGAAGGCCCCGTACCATGCCAAGGTTTGAACCCGTACCCATAGCGGCGTCAAGATCGATCACGGCAACTTCACCGTAACGGTCAAATTCACGGGCAAGAGCGCAGGCGTCATCCTTCTCCAGTACACGTTCCTTTCCCTGCCTGAGCTGAACAACTTTCCCGTTTTGTATGTCTATAGAAGCGATAACCATAATCTTTCCTCTATGCCGACCGGCGGCAAATCAGCCTGTCCATACGGCGGACAGGCGCGAAGTAAAGGCACAAGCGTTATCTGACGCATACCCCCATTGTCCTGGCATGACCCTTGATCTCCCCTATCGTTGTCTTTCCAAAATGCAGCAAAGACGCCACAAGGGCGGCGTCGGCGCCGGGGTCAAGAAGTACGCCGGCAATCTGATCAAGATCCCCCGCGCCTCCCGAGGCGATCACCGGAACGGGAACCGCTTCAAGAATACGGCGGGTCAGATCCAGATCATAGCCGCCGCCCGTTCCGTCGGCGTCTATGGAATTAAGAAGGATCTCCCCCGCTCCCAGTTCCACCGCTTCCACCGCCCATGCTACCGCGTCCAGTCCCGTGTCTATCCTCCCGCCCTGGGAACAGGCGTGCCACACGGGAGCGCCCTCGCCGTCAACGCCCGCACGCACGGCGTCTATCGAAAGAACCACGCACTGGCTGCCGCAGGCCTTTGCCATTTCCGAAAGCAGACGCGGCCTTTGCAGCGCGGACGTACAGACCGACACCTTGTCCGCCCCGGCGTTCATCGCCTCGCGCATGTCGTCCACGGTGCGAATACCGCCGCCGACACAGAGCGGGATGAATATTTCCGACGCGACACGGCGCACAACATCAAGAAGGGTCGCCCTGCTTTTGTAGGAAGCCCCTATGTCAAGAAAGGTAAGTTCGTCCGCGCCTTCGCCGTTGTAGCGGCGGGCAAGCTCCACAGGATCTCCGGCGTCTTCTATTCCCCTGAATTTCACGCCCTTTACAACCCTTCCGTCGTCAACGTCAAGGCAGGGGATAATGCGCTTTGCCTGCATTACGGGTAATCCGCCCAGTTTTCAAGAAGCCTCAAGCCCGCTTCTCCCGATTTTTCAGGATGAAACTGAACCGCCGCGAGCGCCCCCCTCTCGACGGCCGAACAGTAACGCACATAGTACTCGGCCTCAGCGGCCTTCACCGAAGCGTCCAGCGGATCGGCGTAGTAGGAATGGATGTAATAAAAGAAACTCCGTTCCGGCAGTCCCCGGAAGAGCCTTGACGGAGGCGCGGCCTCGGTTTCGTTCCACCCTATCTGGGGAACCTTGCGACCGGGAAAACGGCGCACACGGCCCGGAATAACGCACAGCCCCTTCACTTCCCCACCGCCCGGCGCGGCCGCCTCTTCCGAAGAATCAAAAAGAAGCTGCAACCCGATGCAGATACCAAGGAAGGGACGATCCTGGGCTATCCAGGCCCGTATCACTTCCGCGTAGCCTGACTTTTCAAGAGATTCCATGGCGGTGGCAAAATGGCCGTCGCCTGGAAAAATGAGCCTGCTGAAAGGCCCCTGGGAACCGCCGTCCGAAGCCAGAGCCATTTCTCCGGGGTCCGATACAAAACGGGCGGGAAGCGAAAGCCGCTTCAGGGCGTTCATCACGGACCCCAGATTCCCCGCGCCGTAATTGATCACGCCGGTAAGGCCTTTCACGCGAGCGTTCCTTTCGTCGACGGAATGATGCCCGCTCCCCGTGGATCAATCCCGCACGCCTCGCGCAGGGCGCGCGCGGCCGCCTTGAAGAGGGCCTCTATCTTGTGGTGATCGCTTCTGCCCCGGAGTATGTCAAGGTGAACCGTAATGCCCGCCGCCGTGACAAAACCCCGCCAGAAATCTTCCACTGTATCAACCTGAAACGACGAACCCGCGCCGCCTGACACCGACACCAGCGGAACGCCCGAAAGGGGAACGTCAAAGACAAGAAAGGGCCTGCCGGAAATATCCACAGCCGCCCTTGCCAGGGTTTCGTCCATGGGAAAAAGACAGCTTCCGCTGCGGCGTATGCCCCGCTTTTCGCCCAGCGCGTCCGCGAGACACTGCCCCAGCGTTATCCCCGTATCCTCGACAAGGTGATGCTGATCCGTCTCAAGATCGCCGCGCGCGCGTATTTCGATATTAAAAAACGAATGGCGGGCAAAGGTGGCAAGCATGTGGGCCATAAAGCCGACAGGATAATCAAGCTTCGCCTGTCCCTGGCCGTCCAGGTCAAGCTTCACTGCTATATCCGTCTCGTTTGTCCGGCGCAGGGTTTCCGCGGTCCTTGCCATAAACGCTCCTTCGGCCTTACGGCACAACTTTCCTTAAATCATATTCAACAATATCCGCCGCTCCGAGCTTCTTCAAGCGGGGAATGATCTCGGGGATCTCGTTCCTCTTTACGGCTATCTTTACCGCGTAACCCCCGCCGCCGTAGAGGGGGGCCACGGTAGGACTCCGCATGGCCGGAAGGCCCCCCGCCAGTTCCTCGATGCGGGATTCAGGGACATTCATCTCCAGCATGACGCGCTCCCTGCCGTCAAGGACCGCCCTGAACAGCATGGCAAGCTCGTCAATGCGGCCGCGTTTTTCGGGATCTTCCATTGCCCTGGAGGAAGCCACAAACCGGGTGGACGACTCAAGCAGCGTGTCAACAACCGAAAGGCCGTTGTCCCGCAGGGTCTGTCCCGACGCGGTATTGTCTATGATCATATCGGCGTCGTCGGGGGGGAATACTTCGGTGGCGCCGTAGGTCCTGAGTATGCGGTAGGTGTACCCCGACTGCCTGAGCCAGGCTTCGGCAAGGTTTACATATTCTGTGGCAACCACGATTTTTCTGGAACGCAGAGCCGCCCTGTCCGCCGAAGAAGGAACGGCCGCGACAATGCGGACACGGTCAAAGCCAAGGTCAAGAATCTCTTCCACGGCGGCGCCGCTTTCCCTGATCCAGTCGATGCCGGTAAAACCCGCGTCATGGCTTCCCAGTTCAAGCAGTTCGCCCACATTCTGCGGCTTCATGATCTTGGCATCCAGCCATTCGGCGGCAAACACCGGCCGGTAGGTCCTGTCAGCAAGACAGATGGGAAAACCGGCGTCGGCAAAAAGTTTCGACACACTGTCAAAGATACGCCCCTTGGGTATCAAAATCCTCAATTTTTCCATTCAACGCTCCAATGAACTTTCCGCCAAACTGCTCCGCCGCGATTTTCCGAAAAAAAAACCGTGGACCGGAAACCACTTCCGGGCCACGGCTGTATTGCCGCTGCAGCGCCTATACGGCGCGGGACCCGGATTCTGGTACATGATGATGATATACGCGCGTCTGCTTCACGATGGATAACTATAAAAAAAACGCCGGAAAACGTCAAGGGCTCAAGCAGAAGCTGTGCTTCTGCTTGAGCTGGGGAGTTTTCGCGGAGCGAAAACTCCAGGGCCTGGATTTCGAAGCTGTGCTGCTGCTTGAGCTGGGGAGTTTTCGCGGAGCGAAAACTCCAGGGCCTGGATTTCGAAGCGGGGCCTTCGGATGTTCGCTTGGGTGGTTTTTGCCGCGCAAAAACTCCAGACGCCGGACGGTTTGAAGCCGGCGCCGGACGGTTTGAAGCCGGTTCCGGACGGCTTGAAGCCGGTTCCGGACGGTTTGAAGCCGGTTCCGGACGGCTTGAAGCCGGCGTGGAACCATTCCAAGCCGGCGTAGAACCATTCCAGGCCGGCGTAGAATCATTCCAGGCCGGCGTGGAACCATTCCAGGCCGGCGTAGAACCATTCCAAGCCGGCGTGACAAAGGGCCTTTGGCCCTTTGTCTGGGGAGTTTTGCGGCGGTACTGCGCTGTTTGAAGGCGCTTTGTTGTTTGTAACCGCAAAACTCCAAGCAAACAGTGCCAGGCACCCTTTCGAATCCGTGCGGTAACTCCCGATTGATTGCGGGCCGAAAAGAGGCTCGACAAAAGTGACAGGGGGGTGCCGGTGGAAAAAACAGGGGAGGGGCCCCCGGAGGGGCCCCTGTTTTTTCCACCGGCGGGACCCCCAGGCGGATGTTTCAGGGCTCTTTTCAGGTTCAGAAGTAAAAACGTCCTCCGCAATTCGCCCCCTGATACATCTATATGGTGTCCTTTCACCCTGGAGGTGGTTATCTTCCTCCCTCCCCCGCCTATTGACTTAACGGTAACGTCAACATTTAGGATCCTTGACAAAGGGGAATCCCCGGAAACTCAAGGCAGGGTTCCCTGGAAACATCTACGGAGGCAAAGAGCAATGAAGAAAGTAGTCATCACAGGAAGCGCGGGACTTTTGGGCCCCTATGTCGTTGAGCATTTTGTGGAAGAGGGGTACGAAGTACTGAGCGTGGACAGGGTAAAACCGGCCGTGACTCACTCGCGCCACATGACGGCCAATATAACCAGCCTGGGCGAATGTTACGGGATCCTTGAGGGCGCCTATGCCGTTGTACATCTGGCGGCAATTCCTTCGGCGTATATCTATCCCAACGAAGTAACATTTCAGAATAACGTTATGGGAACCTACAACATCCTTGAAGCGGCGGCGGGATTGGGGATCACAAAGGCGGTTGTCGCGTCCAGCGAATGTACCTACGGCATCTGCACCTCGCGGCAGGGCTTGACCCCCGCCTATGTTCCGGTAGACGAAGACCACCCGGCGCTCCCCGAAGACAGCTACGGCCTTGGAAAAATCGTTGGAGAAGCAATAGCCGGCGCCATTCACCGCCGCTGCGGTATGCAGATTGTCTCGTTTCGAATCGGCAACATCATAAGCAGGGAAAAATACCAGGACTTCCCCGGATTCATACATGAACCGCACACACGCAAAAATCTTGTATGGAACTACATCGACGCCCGCGACATTGCCGCCGCGTGCCGCCTGGCCGTTGAAAAAGACGGACTCGGTTCTGTCATCATGAACCTTGCCGCCGACGATACCTGCATGGACATCAAAAGCCGCGATCTTGTCAAGGCCGAATTCCCGAATGTGACCGACATTCGTTCGCCGCTGGACGGGTATCAGACATTATACTCCAACGAAAAGGCGAAAAAGATTCTGGGATGGCGTCCGGTTCACTTCTGGCGCGACAATGTACCCGGCGGGAACGCTCCCTGAATTTGTTCATGAACCGCCCTGCCGGGACAGCGCCGCCCGCACGCCCGGCGCGCCGGTTAACCGCGTCGCCCGGCGCCGCCTTAAAACTCCGTGACTTTTGCCTTTTCAAATTCCGCCGTTATTTCCGGGGAAGGCTTGGCCGTAACAAGGCTTACAACGACTATAACCAGGGCCGAAAGAACGAACGCCGGCAGCAGTTCATACACGGCAAAAACCCCGCCGAGTTTGGCGATGACGTTTTTCCAAATCAGCACCATACCGCCTCCGGTAAGCATACCCGCTACCGCGGCGGGAAGGGTGGTCCGTTTCCAGAAAAGGCTGAAGAGGACGAGCGGCCCAAAAGCCGCGCCGAACCCGGCCCAGGCGTAGGAAACAATGCGGAAGATGGACTCGTTCCCCGAAAGGGCCAGGATCACGCCGAAAACCGTTACCGCCAGCATGGCGATCCGGGCAATCCACATGACAAGGGCCTCGTCGGCGTCCTTTTTGATAATGCCCTTCACAATGTCGCTTGACACCGCCGAAGAAGCGATAAGCAGGTAGGAGTCGGAAGAACTCATGGAAGCCGCCAGGATGCCGGAAACCACAATGCCCGCGATAAGGGGCGGAAAGAAACGGGTGCCCAAATGGATGAAAATGGTCTCCGCCGTTCCCGAACTGGTAAGGAGTCCGGGCAGATAAGCCCGCCCGATAAGGCCAATGACGATGGCCGCGAACATGGAGAAGAAACACCAGATTACCGCGATATTCCGGGACTTGCGGATATTGGAGGTTTTGTTGATGGCCATAAACCGGAGCAGTACCTGGGGCATACCGAAGTAGCCCAGCCCCCAGGCCAGGGTGGAAACAATGGCAAGGAACCCGAAATTCGCGCCGGGGCCGAACTGGGGAACGCCGTTCACCACGGTCTGTACCTTGTTTTCAAGAACCGGCGTTGCGGCGCCGAAAATATCCAGAAACCGGGGGAAATCCGCAAGGTTTTCCGTTATCTTCCCGAAGCCGCCGGCATGGACAAAGCCGAAAACCATCACCAGAAGCAGGGCGCCAATCATCAGGAAACCCTGAATAAGATCGGTGGCGCTTTCGGCCAGGAAGCCTCCCAGGAGGGTATAGAGGGTAACGAGGACGGCCCCCAGGATCACCATGGCGGTGTAATACTGCTCCGCGCCAAAGACATAGCCGAAGAGTTTGCCGAAGGCCACAAACTGGGAGCTGGCATATATCGAGAAAAACACGATGATGATAAGGGCGGCAATGGCCATAAGGATACGGCGTTTGTCATGGAACCGCTTGCTGAAAAATTCGGGCAGGGTAATGGCGTTATCGGCGATTTGCGAATAGGAGCGCAGCCGTTTGGCCACGACGGCCCAGTTGATCCAGGTGCCGATAAAGAGCCCCAGGGCGGTCCAGAAGGCTTCCCCTACGCCGGTAAAGTACGCGACGCCCGGCAGGCCCATGAGGAGCCAGCCGGACATATCCGAGGCCTCGGCGCTCATGGCGGCCACCCAGGGGCCAAGCCCCCGTTTCCCCAGAAAATATTCCTCGGGGTTGCTGTTGCTCCGCCGGGCGTACCAAAGCCCGATGGCGATCATCACCAGAAGATAGGCCCCCATCCCTATGAGGGTTTGCGTGGTTGCGGCAGACATGGTTCCTCCTTTGAACAGTGAAAAAATTCCGTTTCAGCGTATTCTAGTAGAAAAGAAAGGGAAAAGACAATGGGACAAATTTTGCAGCACTGATTTATTCGCATCCGAATCAATCAGTGCTTCCTTGGTCAAGAATGACAAGGCCGCGATTGATTGATTGATCAGAGTAAGGCTGAAGCCGCGCGGCTTATTGAGGAAAGGCGGGACAGCCTCTTATTCAACCTTGAATTTGGAAACTTCCCGTACCAGAACATCAATGTTCTCTTTGTTTTCCCCGCTGATGGTATTTACCCCGTTCACCGACCTGTTGATCTCGTCCGCCCCTGTGGCCATTTCGTTCATTCCGTTGGTTATCTCCTGCGTCGCCATTTCCAGGTTCTTTCCTTCCTGAATGACTTCCTTGCTCCCTTCAAGCATTTCTTCGGCGCCCCCTTTGACCATCCGGGTAATCTCGTTCAACTGCCCAATGGCTTCCAGGATCTGCTGGCTCCCGGTGTTTTGTTCCTCCATGGCGCTGCGGATGTTTTCTTCCTGATCCGAAACGGTTTTGACCCCCGAATCAATAGCCTCGAACTTGTTGAGCACCTCGTCGGTGGAATTGGTAATCTTGTCGATAGATTCCTTGATCTTTTTAAGGACCGTGGAAATGGTTTTGGACTGCTCCCCGGAATTCTCCGCCAGCTTGCGGATCTCGTCGGCAACCACGGCGAAGCCCTTGCCCGCTTCCCCGGCGTGGGCCGCCTCTATGGCGGCGTTCATGGAAAGGAGGTTGGTCTGGCTGGCGATGTTTTCCATCACCGAGTTGATCTCCAGAAGCCCCTCGGATTCCCTGGCAATTTCCTGAATATCCTCGGCCACTTCCCGAAGCCCCGACCGGCCCACTTCCGAAGCCGCCGCCAGATTCTTTACGTTGCCGGTGTTTTTAATCAGCGTCTCGGTGACGGACTGGATGTTGGCCAGCATTTCCTCAATGGCCGACGACGACTGGGCTACGCTGGCGCTCTGGGTATTGATATGTTCGTTCAGCTTGTTGATGGTGATGGTGATCTGTTCCATGGTGGAATTGGTTTCCGTTACGGAAGCGGACTGGTTGATCACCCTGCCTTTGACGCTCTGGATATTGGCGGTAATCTCGTTCACCGCCGCGGCAGTCTGGGCCATGTTGGAAGCCAGTTCACTGCCGATGTTGAAAAGAGCCACGGTCTGCGTTTTGATAGTCGTTACCAGTTTTTTGATTTTTTCAAGAGTCTGGTTGAAGTAGTGGGCCAGATCGCCGATCTCGTCGTTGGATTTGTATTCAATGGTTTGAGTCAGATCCCCTTCCCCTTCGGCAATACCCTTAAGCGTATAGGATACTATGGCAATGGGTTTGGCAATGCTGCCGGCGATAAAAAAGGTCACCGCCGCCGCCAGGACAAGGGCAACAAGCGCCAGGGTAATGGTAAATGTCGTCATTTGAGTTACCGCCGCCATAACCGATTTTATGGGCACGGAACTGAGCAGACTCCAGTTTACCCCGGTTTCCCCTATGGGAAAAGGATAGGTCTGAATAATATCGATCTTGCTGCTGGTAAATACCGGCTTTCCCTGCCGTATGGAATCTTCAATGAGCTTGACCCCGCCGGCGCCGAAACCCTTCAATAAAAAGGGATGAAATTTTTGCCCCAGCCTTTCTTCCTTCGGGTGGGCCACAACAATCCCGCCGCCTGAGTAGAGGGTCGTATATCCGGTTTCGTAAGGTTTTACATTGTTTAACATTTCCTGGAAAGGACTCAGATCAATGTTAATGCCCACCACCCCAACCACCTGCCTGCTATTCTCCAGCACGATGGGGACATAGAATGTCATTACCAGAATATTTTTGCCGGCAAGGTCCCAGAACGCGGGATCCTCGACCACGGGGATTCCCGCACGGGAAGGGTCATCCAGCGCGGTCAATATTTCCCGGTAATTGTTATAATACCGCAGTTGTATGGGCATGCTGGGGTTTTCCTGGTAGTACCAGGTAAGAAACAAACCGCTTTCATCGGTTCCCGGCGTGTTGGCGTATCGCGCTTCCAGATTGTCGATGCTTCCCGGTTTCCATACGGTAAAAAGCCCCACAAACTCGGGGTTTTCTACAAAGATGGCGTGAAGCATATTGTTGTACCGTGAACGCCTTTCTTCCGGGTTTATCTGTTCGAAATCATTCATGATTTGGGAAAGATAGGTTATGGCGTCATAATAATGCTGATACCGGGCATAAACTTCCCCGGCATAGACGCCGGTAAGGCTTTCCAGGGTTGCCTTGGCCTCACGTTCCTGAAGCCTCCTGGCCTGAAACAGCAGAATACCTGATATGGAGGTGATTATCACCAGTATCATGAGGGCAATGATGAAGGTGAATCTAAATTTAAGTTTCACGGCATACACTCCTTCCCAAACATGATATAACTGCCACGCATACACATAAAAATGTCTGGTTATTGTAAGTATATTATTCCTGCCGCAGATACACGGATGACAATATTTAAATTTATAGGACTTTGTTTCGGCAAAAACAGAACGGCCGGTTTTGCCGCCCGGCCCGTTACGGTAAAATTTCCGCCTTGCGGCGGCGAAAACGCGGTTTTTAAACAGTACTCAGGAAGGCGGACGCGGGGCGGTCCGCATGACAAGAAAAACAATCCCCTTGATAACAAGCAGCAGGATAAGGAAGATCCGCAGATGAAGGGAAGAACTCAGAACAATGACGGGGATGATAAAGACACAGGCAGTAATGTAGACGCCCGCCTTTTCCCGCCCCGTCAGTCCGTGCGTACGGATCCGCTCTATCTTCGGTCCCAGCCGGGGATTGGACATGAGCCACCGGTAAAGCCGGACTGAGCCTTTCAGAAAACAGAAGGAGGCGGCAAGGAGGAAGGGGGCAGCCGGCAGTATGGGAAGGGCGATGCCCGTTATCCCCAGCGCGAGAAATACGAATCCCGCAGCGACAAAGAATACTTTTGAAACGGCCATTCCCTTTCCTCCTGAAAATCCCGAAACGCCGGAAAAACCCACGCCGCGCCGTTTCCATGCCAATTTTCCCAAGAATGTTATAATATACTAACAAAAAATTTGAAACAATACAAGGGTAGCAATTCCAAACGCGACATCCCAAACCCGAAAAAAGACCTGAAAAATCCGCCGGGCCTCTTTTCGGCCTGTAAACAATCGGAAATTACCGGGGCGTTTATTCCGGCGCTTGACTTATCTCCCCTTATCGGGTATTTTAAGTAGACGGTCTTGACCGGGAGCGGTGGGTGAGTGGCCGAAACCAACGGTTTGCTAAACCGTCGTACTTTAACCAGTACCGGGGGTTCGAATCCCCCCTGCTCCGTTGCGAAAAATACGCAGTGTTTTTCGTCTTCATGTGCCGGGGATTGGGGATTCGAATCGGAGCGCTCCGGGAGAATATCAAGGCACAAGCCTTGAGAAAGCAGACCGGCGCAAGGATGTGCCGGGGAGCGCGGAGGCGGCCTGGAAAGAGGCGGCAGGAAGCTGCCGACTGGAAGGCGAATCCCCCCTGCTCCGTTGCCGCCGGCGTGGTTCTGCATACAGAGCGGGAGCCTTCGTTGGGCGCCGGCTCTGTGTTGAGTATGTTTGAGAAGCAGCCCTTGACGGGCTGCTTGCATGGAGCGGCGCACGGAACTGCCTGAAGGCAGTTCCGCAGACGTCGGGGCGGGGGCTTTCGTTGGGCGCCGGCTCTGTGTTGAGCATGTTTGTAAAACAGCCTTACGGCTGTTTGCATGGAGCGGCGCACGGAACTGCCTGAAGGCAGTTCCGTAGACGTCGGGGCAGGGGCTTTCGTTGGGCGCCGGCTCTGTGTTGAGAGTGTTTGAAAAGCAGCCCTTGACGGGCTGCTTGCATGGAGCGGTGTCCGAGTGGTTGAAGGAGACGGTCTTGAAAACCGCTGTACCGCAAGGTACCGGGGGTTCGAATCCCCCCTGCTCCGTTATGAAAAACACGTAGTGTTTTTCATCTTCATGTGCCGGGGATTCGAACCGGAGCGCTCCGGGAAGATGCCAAGGCGCAAGCCTTGAGAGAGCAGACCGGCGCAAGGATGCGCCGGGGAGCGCGGAGGCGGCCTGGAAGGAGGCGGCAGGAAGCCGCCGACGGGAAGGCGAATCCCCCCTGCTCCGTTATGAAAAACACGCAGTGTTTTTCGCTTGTGTAAAAAACCGTTCGGTATGAGGTTGTAGCTCAGCTGGATAGAGCATCAGATTGCGGATCTGAAGGTCGGAGGTTCGAATCCTCTCAGCCTCAAATAGAGTTGTTCGATTTTTACAGGCGCGGTTCCAAAATTTGACATTTTGAAACCGCTTCCGATACCCTCAGTTGTCGAACAAATTCCGTCAAAAATGTTTCTTTGTGCGGACATTTTCGTGTTATTATCACCGCAAAGGAAACAACAACCTTACCGCGGAACTGCAGGGGATTTCACCGAAAGGCAGAAAACGGAGAGAGAGGGATTCGAACCCTCGGAGCCCGTAAGAGCTCAACGGTTTTCGAGACCGTCCGATTCAACCGCTCTCGCATCTCTCCAGTGGACGTTTGGCAGGCTGTTGAAATAAAGAAAATTCGCAGTGAAACTGCGAATTTTTTACCTTACAGCCTGTTAGCGGAGAGAGAGGGATTCGAACCCTCGGTACCCTTTCGAGTACACACGACTTCCAATCGTGCACCTTCGGCCGCTCGGTCATCTCTCCAAACAGTTTGGTAAGGATAGGCAGGAACGGAGGCGAATGTCAAGGGCCGAAGGCAAAGCTGCGCTTTGCCTTCGGCTGGGGACGCAGAGGTGGAGTTCGGCGGCTTATCTGCGCAGCAGTCCGGCAAGCTTTTCGGCGGTAAAGCCCAGATGTTCCGCGACTTTTGCCGCGGGCCCCGATTCACCAAAACGATCTACGGAGAAAATATCTTCCGGCTTTGACCAGCGTTCCCAGCCCTGCCTCACTCCCGCTTCGCAGCTCACCGTCCGCACGCCGGAAGGAACAATAGAATCCCGTATCGTTCCGGACTGTGACTCAAAGAGTTCACGGCTTACCATGGAGACAATCCGTATCTTCTTTTCCGGAACTTTGGCGGCCGCTTCGAGGGCAAGGCCGACTTCGGATCCGGTTGCGATGATCACAATATCGGGATTCCCGCCGGCCTGTTTCACAATATAGGCGCCGGTACGCATCGTGTTTTTCCAGTCGGGATCTTCTTTCGGGAAAACGGTAATGTTCTGGCGGCTCAGGGCAAGAATGGACGGCCCTCCGGAATATTCCATTGCCATGGCCCAAGCCTGGGCGGTCTCTTCGGCGTCCGCGGGGCGCAGCACCCGCACTCCGGGTATGGCGCGGAAACTCGCCAAATGTTCGACAGGCTCATGAGTGGGGCCGTCCTCGCCGACAAAGATGGAATCATGGGTAAACACATAGATTACCGACTGCTTCATCAGCGCCGAAAGGCGGAGGGCGGGCCGGAGGTAATCGGCAAACACCATGAAAGTGGCGCAGAAAGCCCGCAGCCCTCCATGAACCTGTATGCCGTTGGAAATGGCGGCCATGGCAAATTCACGTATTCCGTAATGTATGTACCGCCCGCCGCGATTCCCCGCAGTATAGGCGGAGCCGAATCCTACCGCGTTGGGGCTCTTGAGATCCGCGGAACCGCCGACGAGGTTTTCATTGACGGCCGCCAGTGCGGTAAGAGCCTTGTTGCCCGCGCTGCGGGTGGCGATTTTGTCACCCGTGTTAAAGGCGGGAAACGCGGCCGGCGTGTATTTTCCCGAATAAAAATCGTCCCATTCCCTGCGCTTTTCGGGGTTTTCCTTTGACCAGGCTTCAAATTCGGCAAGCCACCCCTCGCGGATTTTTTTCCATTCGTTTCGCTTCGCCGCGAAATATTCGGCGGCCTCGGGAGCCGTATAAAAATCGCCGGGTATACCAAGTTTTTTCCGCGCGGCGGCAACTTCCTCGGGCCCAAGCGGCGCGCCGTGAATCCCGGCGGTGTTCTCTTTGGTAGGCGCGCCCTTCCCTATGACCGACGCAAGTATGATGATGCTCGGTTTTTCCGTTTCCTTTCTGGCTTCACCGGCAAGACGGGCAATTTCATCAAAATCGTACATGGACCCGCGAAGCACCTGCCAGCCGTACGCTTCATAACGCTTGGCGGTATCTTCGGTAAAGGCAAGGCCGGTGTCTCCGTCTATGGTAATCTTGTTCGAATCGTAAAATACAATGAGCTTGCCAAGACGAAGGTGGCCGGCCAGTGAGCTTGCCTCGCCGGAAACACCTTCCTCAAGGCATCCGTCGCCGGCCAGGACATAGGTGTAATGATCGACAATACGGCGCTTTTCGGTGTTGAAGCGGGCGGCAAGCATGCTTTCCGCAATGGCAAGACCCACGGACATCGCAAACCCCTGACCAAGCGGACCGGTAGTCACTTCTATGCCGCCTGACTGTCCGTACTCGGGGTGTCCCGCCGCGGGGGAACCTGTCTGCCTGAAGGATTTGATTGCGTCCAGCGTCATGTCCCGGTATCCCGAAAGATAAAGCAGAGAATAGAGAAACATGGAACCGTGTCCCGCGGACAACACAAAACGGTCCCGGTCGGGCCATAACGGATCGGACGGATCGTGGCGGAGCAGTTCCCCGTAAAGCAGGGCGCCCAGTTCGGCCGTGCCCAGGGGAAGGCCGGGGTGGCCGGAATTCGCCTTCTCTATGGCGTCAATACTCAACGCCCGTACGCTTAACGCGGCCTTTTCCAACGCTGTCTTGTTCATTTTGGCAACTCCTGTATTAGGGCAACACCGATTAACTTGACGCCAATCAGCGTTGCCCCATTATTTCCAGTTTCTTTCCGCTTCCCGGACGGCGGCTATTATCTCTTCCGCGGGAGCACGGCTGCGGAGAAGCGCGGTGAACTTCTCCTGTCTGCAGAGAAAATTGATCATCGAAAGGGTGTGCAGATGGAGCTTCGCCGAAGACGAAACAATGAGCAGCACCGATGTCACTTTCCCGCCGTCCAGAGCCTTCCAGTCTACCGGAGAAGAAGGAAAAGCGATAGTCACAAACTGTTCATTTTCCCCCGCCATGGGATTACGCGGATGGGGAAGGGCAATGCCTCCGCTTATGCCTGTGGACATCAACTCTTCCCGCTCCAGCACCGCCTTGAGAAGTCCGTTCCTGTCCGCGCATATAAGGGACGGCAGCGCGCCGATTATTGCGGTCAGCACTTCCTGGGGCGTCGTTCCCTTTACATCGTACAAAATCCCGCCGCGTTCCACAAGACCGGCAAGATCCGGTTCCGTTTCATTTTCTTTTTTCATAGTGTCCCTGTTTTTTTACCATACGGAGCGAACCGAGATTTCTGTTGCAGGTTTCAAGATCAAAGCCGCCGGGAACAAAACCTGGTCCCAGTTCATTAAGGGCGTCCGTGTCTCCGCCCCTTTCCAGCGAATAGAGAATCTTGCGGAACCTGAGGGGTCCGTCTATAAATTCCGGCGGGGCGGCGCCCGCTCCGGCGACGCACTGGGCCGTTTCTCCCGGACTGCCGCCATCCTTTGAAAGGATCAGCGCCCGAATGGTCCATTTGGTCCCGTATTCATAGATGATTTTCGTAACACCCCGTCTGCCGAGTTCTTCAAGGCGGATCTGTTCATCATCCAGCATGGTTCCCGTAACTTCATTGGGGTTCTCAACCGAGAAACGGTGAAGGAAGGAATCGTTCCAGCCCAGAACCGACTGTATAACGCGGTGCAGTTCCTCCAGCCGGTATGATTCGGGAACAAGCACCCTGCGCCACACATCGGTTCCGCCCACACTGATCTGTATTGCCGTTCTGGAATTTTCGCCTTCGGGGACAAACTTTACTACCGAAAGGTTCTGCCTGCGGAAACGATCCAGAGCGTCGTCTATCAGTTCCTTTATGTCCTCGTATGTTTCGATCACGCTGTCAAGGGAATTGTCCATGGCGTCAAGTTCGTTTTCGGGGGGGGGCGTTCCGGTATCAAGATCTTCCAGTACGCCCGCGGCGTGTCCCTGAATCTGCGCAAGTACAATGTAGGTGTGCCTGGGAAGCCATGACGGATCGATGTCCCCTTTTTGAAGCCTGGCGTACAGCTCTATCACTGCGGTATGAAGCTCGCCGACCCGCTGACGCATGGGTCCCATCACCTGATCGGCAAACACCGAATAGGACGGCTGGTATTCTTCCAGCGCTTCGGAAATATATTCGGCAAGCACGTCCTGTTCCGGCGTATCAAGAAGAACAACCCGAGGAACAATGCGTTCTATAATATGCCATACATCCTCATCACCCCGGAACAAGGCGTCGCGCACGTAAGACTGGATCACGTATTCCGAGACGGGAATATGCCGGTGGTAGAGAATCTCCTCTACCACGGTACGGTCCGGAAAAGACTGACAGGTTTCGATGTTTTTATTGTCGGGGATTTCCTTCCCCGCATACCAGAAACGGGTCTCTATGCCGTAGGGGGTCACGTCGATACGGTCGGTTTTTTCATAGAGAAACTCTTCAAGGGCATAGGCGGGAACATCCCGCATACGTTTTCCGCCGTACCAGTAAGCGTAGGCTATCTGCTCTTCGGTAGAAGTGCCGGGACCGAACAGGGCAAAGGAATCCTCAAAACCCCCTTCCGCGGCTTCAAACCAGTCGTACAGTTCCGGCTGGGACCATTCATCCTTGCCCGCTTTTTCAAGCAAAAAACTCCCCGCCTTCCAGTCCATGGTTTTTACCACAAAACGGTCGCCCGGAACAAAGGACGATTCACGGTACACATTCCGCATGTCCAGCGTTCCTATGGACACCTCGGGAGGATCCTCGTATGGATCACTGTTGAAGGCCGATTCATTTCCCGGATTATCCCGCGCGACATACTGGGGGGCGTATTCTTCCCCGTAGATATAGTAGTAAGGATAAAATTCTTCGGGCGGGCCTTCGGTAGTGGTAACAGGAATGGCGGATCCCTTCCAGTAAAAAGTGTACTCCTGCGGCAGAAGCCCCGGATTGGCAAAGGGGATGCAGCGGTGGCCGGGAATAAGGATACCGTTGACAAGCTCAAGGCGGGTTGGACTGATGACAAAGGGAACGCTTTCAAAGCAGCCCCGCCGCGATACCCAGCGCCGGCTGTCCAGCCTGAATGCGATATTCCGGGAATCGATAAGCGCCGCCACTTCCATGGCAAGCCTGCCGCTCCGCTTTGGTTCTATCATCCGGATAAAAGCCGTTACATCTTCCAGGGTGAAAGGCTCCGTGACATTTTCGAGAAAATCGTAAAGTGCGTCTTCCTGGTTCGGCGTCATCTTTTATCATTAATATAATGCCCTGAATTGAAAAAAACCACAAGGCGCAGGAACCCGGCCGGTACTCTTTGAATGTGTATCGTTTTGATACAGTGTAAATGCCAAAATAATACACATGGGTAAAAATAACACGATGTAAATTCCGGAAGATGAAAAACAGACCGCCTTTCCTGTTCAGCCCGGCGGCCCGTCTTTCTAATTCCTTGTATTACAACGAATTAGAAAGATTGTTTTTTTGAAGGGAAATTTTGAGGTTTGGCACGGTTTATGCTATTATTATATATGTCAACGGGATTTCAGAAACACCGGGTCAGTGGATCCGGGTTTCGCGGAAGCCGTCAGGTTCCGTTTCCCGCAGGACAAAACTTTTCTCAAGGAGATATATCATGAAAGCTGTAAGCGTGTATCGTCCGAACTCGATCGAAAATGCCCTCAATGATTTTGACCGGTACTTCGAATCCTTCTTCGCGGATTCGCCTCTGAGCCCTTCCGACCGGATCTTCAGATCCATGGAAAACCGCTTTCCCGCGGTTGATGTGTGCGAAACCGAAAAATCCTATGTACTGGAGATGGATCTTCCCGGTTACGACGAGAAGAACATCGAAGTCCATCTGGACGGCGGAAGCCTCAGCATTGAATCGAAGCTGGATGAATCCAAAGAAGAGAAGAAAAACGACAAGGAAGGAACGTATCTGCTCCGTGAACGGCGGCTCAGTTCCTTCAGGCGTTCCTTCAGGCTGCCTGAAAACGCCAACGGCGAGTCCGTCGCCGCCTCGTTTAAAAACGGCATTCTCCGCCTGGAAATCGGCAAGCGCGCCGAGGCCCAGAAACGGGTGATCCAGATCAAGGCCGAATAAGGGACCCACGGGCAAAGCATGATCAGCCGGAAAAAAAACGGCGGCCCCGGAACGGCCGGCGCCGGGAACGGGGGAGCGAAAAAAAAGCCCCCCGCCCGGCAACCGGCCGGACAGGGGGCTTTAAAGCGGAATGATAAAAGGCGCGCCCTTGCGGAAGAGCTGGGCTCCCTCATTCCGCGGCTTGACGCGGAGGGCCTTGAGTTCCTGATTGAACAGGCCCACATTCATCTTTACAACATGCAGGTGGAAGAACTCAACAATGCCGTGCCGCAGACCGCGGAAAACACGGAAAAAGGGATGCCTGGCGGACGCAAAGGGAAAGCCCCCTCAGGGACCGAAGAAATCCGCATCGAAGGCTCCGAAAGCGGAAGCAGCTTTTATCTTGTCTACAAAGGCAAATGGATCATGTTTTCCCGTGACGAGATCATCACGCTTGCGAAGATCGCCGCAGGCCCCGGTACGGACCTTGAAATCCGCGAACGGCTTTACAGATGGATCGAAAAGGAACGAAGCGATCTTTTCGAGGCCATGCCCATGCCGGACAAATTCGACGCCAGACTGAAAAAACTGATCGCCGTTTTAAGAAAAAATTTCAGGGTGCGTTACAAGTAATCGTCCTTTTTCCCCAGTGCGCCTCTGATCTTGTTCAGCGTCTCGCCGTCTTTTTTCAGGTTGTCAACGGCGTTAAGACAAAAAGTCAGAAATACCGAAAAGAAGAACGCAGCAAGAACAACGACGAGAAATTTTCCTCCTCCCCCCGAAGGCAAAACCGTACCGGCGTCTTCGGTGATTGACGGAGGAAACAGTTCGATGATGATCCGCTCCCTGTCGGCCAAAACGGCCTTCGAGAAATTATACCGGCTTACCTCATTAAGGGAAAGTGATTTATTCAAAGACGGGCTGTCAGGCGACATAAACGCTTCATAATCGGCTATAAAGGTTTCCATAAAGGGTTTCATAATTTCACCCGCAACCGCATTTCCCCGCTTTGACAGCGCCTCCAGAAAACCTTTGATAATATCAGGATCTCCATAACGGAACATTATATCGATGGCATTGGACGTCTGCCCCAGTCTTCTACTTGCGCTAACAGAAAAATTCTTTCCGCCCTGTATCATTTTATTCTCAATAAACAGCAGGATCACGGATCGTTCCGTTTTGCCGTCAATCGATACGGCCGAACCATCCAATTCAAGAGTTTTAAGTCCCATATCCCCAAACGCCAAAAGTACCAGTTCCGGCCAGTTGAAAACAAGGGTCAAATCAACAGGCATAAACGCCGCTGCCGCAGGATTAAGCATTACTGTCATTCTTCCCTCGACGAGGATGCCGCTTTTAAATCCGGACTGGGGAGATAAAAAGAACCAGACGAGAGACAGCAGAATCCCGCAGAGTGTCACGGCGGCTATTAACTTCCACCTTTTCAGCAATATCACAAAAAGATCAATCAAACTAAATTCATTGTCCTGCGTTTCTTCTTTCATATACCGGTACTCCTGTCTGCAAATGAACTACAGAAACCCAGCCGGGTTTTCCGCAAGCCCCCGCACTTTAACGCCATTTACGCGCCTACATTTTTCCGTCAAGAAATTTGCCAGTTTCCCTGTGGTTAAATTCGGGGATCATGAGATTAAACAGATCGATCAATTCCGAACGCGACCACGCGCCTTTTTTGCGCAGAGATTGAACCGTACCGGAAAAAAGGGCAAGTTTCTGTTCATCATAGAAGGAATCGTTTTTTATGACGCCCAATTCCTCAAAACGATCCATGTCAAGGGTTTCTTTTTCGGTATAAAATTCCTCAAAATCTTTTTCGCCGGTAGTATCGCTTTTGAAAAAATACACCGGATATTTTTTTTTGGCTTTAAGATCCCTGACACTGCGGCGGGCTTCTTCTTCCGTTTCATATTTTACCGCTTCATATCCAAGACGGTCAAGAAAACGTTCGGCAATTTCGCTGAAAGTTACCAGATTACTGTCATAGTCCAATTTGGGGAAAAAAATATCCCTGTTCTCACCCAAAAGACAGGACATGAGGCACAGCACTCCAGATTCCTGCGGGGTAACAAAATACCGGCGTACATCGTTCGGAGCGGAAAGGGGCTGTTCCTTTTCGATGCGGCGATTGAACCCGTACAAAAGGCTGCCGTCGGAAAAGGCGACATTCGCGAAGCGGGCGGTAGAAACAGGCAACTCCCTGGAACGGCGCACAAGAAACATTTCCATGATACGTTTTGAGGCGCCCATCATGTTCACCGGGTTTGCCGCCTTGTCGGTGGAAACACAAAAATATTTTTTTGCCCCCTTTTCGTTCGCCTGCCGCATCGTCTTGTCGGTGTTGAAAATATTTACTTCTATCATGCGCATAAGGGTAAAAGGATCTTTTTCACTGCGGACATGCTTCAGGGCGGAAAGATTGAGAACATAATTATAGCCGGAGCCGTTCTCCATAAACGAATCGAAAATATCCGAACCGCAGTCTATGGCGAAAGTCGCGAATTCGCCGTCTATGTAACCGAGAGAACCGCGAATATCCCGGACAAGTTCTACCGTGTTGTTTTCGCTGATATCCACCACATGCAGGACACGGGGATTCCGCCTGAAGATCTCTCGTACAACAGCCGAACCAATTGACCCCGCGCCGCCGATGACAAGAAAACGGGAAGAAGCGACATGATCCCGCAAAACAGCCTCATACCGTGCAAGATCGGAAACAAAAAGCGGCTGCCTGCG
>JAIRXH010000007.1 GCA_031268385.1 Treponema sp.
GGGAAAAGCGTCCTCCGCAATGCGCCCTTGGAGTTTTACGGCATCCAAACCCCGCGCCGCCGGTAAACATCGCACTTCCGCCGTAAAACTCCCCAGCCGAAGGCGAAGCTCTGCTTCGCCTTCGGCCTAGGACCCCAGGTAAATTTTATATGGTGTCCTTTCATTATAAAAATCACGGCGACAGGGCGCATTGAATTCCGGATCCGGTGCCAGTCACCGAATTCAGACAAAAAGTTCGTGTGGTCTGCGTGGTTTGTGGTTGCCTTCCTCTTTCCCGTCCGTGAGGTCGGTGGTTATCTTCCTTAATCTTCCGTCCGTGGTAAATCCTTCTTCCTTCCGTTCTTCTTATTTGTGACAGTCTGTGGTACATTCTCTTTTTATTACCATGCGGAGCGTATATGTCCCTTAACTGGAAAGAAATAAACCTCGTCCTTTCGGAACTGGAGCTGGAGGGGATGCGGATAGAGAAGGCGGTGCAGAGCTCCTTCGACACACTGGCCCTGCGGCTCTACGGGAGGGGGGCGTCAAGGACCCTCCTCTTCTCCCTTGCGCCCGGCGCCGTCCGGCTTCATGCAACATCCCGCTCCGTTCCCAAAAGCGACCGGCCCCTGCGCTTTGCCGAATTCCTCAATTCGCGCGTTGTTAACGGCCGCATTGAAAGCGCCGCGCAGCTTGGCCAGGACCGTATTGTCCGCATGGTCATACACCGGGGGGAAGGCCGCGTAAGGCTCTATGCGCGCCTCTGGTCAAACGCCGCCAACATTATTGTCACGGACGAAGGGGGAACGGTGCTGGACGCCATGCGGCGCCTGCCTGGCCGGGGGGAAACAGGCGGCGGGCGTTATGTCCCTGAGGAAACGCTGGAACAAAACGGGCCGGGCGCGAAAGGCCAGGCGCGCGGGGATTACGGGATCAGGGAATTCCGGGAATCGGGCAAAGAAGGGACGCTTTCCTTCAACGAACACATAGACGCCTGGTACGCCGAACATGGGGGGGCGCTGTCCCTCGAAAAACTGCGGGAACAGGCGAGGAAAAACTGCGAAGGAAGCATGGGGCGTATTGCCGCCTCCCTTGAAAGGCTCAAGGCAAAGGAGGCGGAATTCGCCGCTTCCGGACGGCTCAGGGAATACGGGGATATTATTCTTGCCAATCAGGGGATCATAAGGGACGGGGACGCCTGGCTCTTGGCGGACGATTTTTTCCGGGGCGGGACAATCAGCATACCGCTTGAAGGGGGAAAAAGTCCCGCGGCCCAAGCCCAGGCGTATTACGAACGTTACCAGAGGGCAAAGAGCGGGGAGAGTGAAATCCGGGCGGAAATAGAGGCCGGCGAAAAGGAACTGGCGGCGCTTGCCGAAGGGCTTGCCCGTCTTTTGGAGGAGGATAATCCCCTGGTTCTGCGGAAGATCCTCGCGAACGGGGGAACGGGAACGCCGCCCGCCTCCCTGGCGGCCGCCTCCCTGGCGGACCGGAAGCGGCCGGGGCTTTCTTTCAGGCGGAGGGACTGGCTTATCATGGTGGGGCGGGACGCGCGGGAAAACGACGCCCTGCTCCGCCATCATGTAAAGGGGAACGACCTCTGGCTTCATGCCAGGGATTACCCCGGCGCCTATGTGTTTATCAAACAGCATTCGGGCAAGAGCGTTCCCCTGGATATTCTCCTTGACGCCGGAAACCTGGCCATCTTCTATTCAAAAGGCCGAAACGGCGGCGAGGGGGATCTTTTCTATACGCAGGTCAAATACCTCCGCAGGGTAAAAAACGGAAAAAAGGGCCTTGTCATTCCCACGCAGGAAAAAAACCTTCACATAAAAACCGATCCGAAACGGCTCGCGGAACTGGAAAACTGCCGGATGGAAAAATGAAGAGTCCCGCCGGAAGCGCGTTAACCGGCGCGCCCGGATTTCTTTTCTTTTTTCCCGGTACATCTTGCGCGGCCTTTCAGGCGATCCTACACTTGATCCATGGAGGATTATACCCCGGTCTGCGAAAAAGTCCGTTCCCCTGTTGTTGGGGGGCTTTTTTATCCCGATAACGGGGAAGAAACAGAAGAGCAGCTCCTCCGCTTCCGCATGAAAGAGGGAAAGGGCCTGGCCCAGGCGATACTGGCCCCCCACGGAAGCTGGGATATTTCCGGAAACATCGCGGGAGCGGCCTTTTCCGCCGCGATGGGACGGGCGGAAAAGGCCGGAGGCAATCTTTCAGGCGTTTCCCGCGTGGCGATTCTCGGGCCCATTCACAAGGCGCACGAAGAGGGGATCTTCCTTACCGATTCCGACTGTTTTCTTACCCCCCTCGGGAACATTCCGGTAGACAGGGAAATGACGGACGAGCTTGCCTCCTGCGGTACCCGCCTTGAAATAAACGACATTCCCCATCTTGCCGAACATTCCATAGAGGTTCTCCTTCCCTTTGTCAAATACTGCTTTCCGGGGGCGGCCATAATTCCCGTTCTTATGGGAGGAACACGGCCCGCCCTGATCTCCGTCCTGGCCCGCGCCTTGAGGCTTGTCCTTGAGCCGGTAATGGACGAAAGCCTCATCGTCGTTTCCTGCAACCTCGCCATGAATGGCGCCAGGGAACTGGCGCTGGAAGAGGCCGAAGAATGCGTGCGTCTTCTGCGCGGCAAGGACGCGGAAACCTTCGGGAGGGGCCTCAGGGAAGGGAGGATAAGCGCCTGCGGCGGCGGCCTTATCGCCGCGCTGCTTGAATGCGGCCTTGTTTCGGACCTTGCCGCCGATGTCATCTCCGGCCCCATTGTCACATCCAGGGATGAAAAAAACAGGACGGTGTATTACGGGGCCCTTTCATACGGATAGAAAAACGCCTTCTTCCATAGTACCATACCAGTCTGTCATGTTCTTCCTTGTGCTTGTTCTGCTGTCCGCCTTTTCGCGCCCGCCGTCCTTTGCCCGTGAAATTTCGGGAGAAACGGTCTTCAGGGCCTATCAGCATACCTACCCCGGCCTTGTAAGCGGCCTTTCTTTTCAGAACGGGGACTGGACTGTCAGGGCGGGAAATGAAACATGGTACTGGGCGGGGGGCCGCCTTCTTCCCTCCTCCCTTCGCGGCGGGGAAGAACACTGGAGCGCCCATCAGTTTGAACTGTACCCCGAAACGGTTCCTTCCCCGGCAAGCTATTCACCCCAATTTATAGAAAGCCTCCGCGATTCAGGCGGAGCGGAAGCCCGCCTTTCCCGCGACGATCAGCACCACGGTTTTCAGGCGGTTCTTTATGGCGGGCTTGCCCGCCGGGAAGTGGAATCCAACATTGTACGGATGAATTTTCTGGGGAAGAACATAAATGTGCACCGGGACATAACGGAAAACCTGAGGCGGATTGACGCCAGGATACGAACGATCGCGGCGGGAACCGCGGCGGGCGCGGCCGAAACCGCCGCGTTCATCGCCTCCATAGGCCAGATAGGGGGATACAACTGGCGGGAGATACGCGGCTCAAGGCGCCTCAGTTATCACCGCTGGGGGCTTGCCGTCGATATACAGCCTGGTGGCACGGGCGGCAAGGCGGTGTACTGGCTCTGGGAACAGCGGCGGAATCCCCTGTGGATGCTCATTCCCCCCGAAGGACGCTGGCAGCCGCCCGAAGAGGTGATCAGGGCCTTTGAAAACGAGGGCTTCATCTGGGGGGGCAAATGGCATCTTTTCGACACCATGCACTTCGAATACCGGCCGGAACTCCACGAGATAAAGCGGCTCATGGCCGCGCCGGATCTCGTCATTCAGGGAGAAAACCGCTCCGGCCGCCTGGAAGAGGGGCAGGATCTGCACCATATCTTTCCTAACCGGACAGCGCCGCCGCCGCGGCTCCGAAGAGGGAGGCCTGCTCCACGGGGGAGATGACATACGGACAGGGTTTGCCGCGCGTCAGCATAAGATGAAGCCAGGCGTCCAGGGCCCGGCGCATTCCCTTGTAGATCATGTAGGTGGTCCCCTCTATGGCGATGCGCACCGGCGCGTAGGGGGGAATGTCGTCCCTTACCCGCCGCACGGCGGCGGCGACCGCGGCGGCCGAAAGAAGCGCGCCCCGTTCGGTGATGATGGAGGCCAGGTACTGAACCGCCGCCAGCGCGTCCCTTTCGTCAAGGCCGAAAAGCCCGCCGACGGGCCCTTCGGCGGCAAGGGGGTTGCGCTGAAATTCGTTGAAGTCCCTGGTCTCAAGTGACGGCATGGCCAAAAGCTCGTCCGATTTTGCGAACCGTATGACCCCGTCCTTCACCGCCTGTTTGAGGATATGCAGGGTAAGGGGGCCCAGGTACGCGCCCGATGTGGCTTTTTCCAGCGTGTAGGCGCCGGGGTTTTTTGTGGTCGCATCGTATTCGAAATCAAGGGAACCCCGGCAGCGTATGGTAAAGTTGCCCGTTTCGCAGACCACGATCTGGCGGACGGTCCGGGACTCAAACCCGATTTTGGGAATGATCTTCTCGGGATACGCCGTGTTGAAGCCTGTCCCCAAAATGCAGCCTATTACCGGGCCTCCCTTTTCGCCGTATCTGTCCACGGTATGCCCGTCTTCCCCGGAGGACGGGATCTCCACCATTCCCGACAGCAGGGTGGCAACCGTATCGTTAAGCATTACGATGGGCCCCCCGTAATCAACGCCTCGGCGGGCAAGAGCTTCCCGCAGTCCCCGGCCTATGGCCTTGCCCACAAGTTCAGGCGCGTCCACTTCCTTGCTGAACGACATCAGAATCCCGTCGGCGTCCCTGGTTATTTCCATGGGATAGGAAAAAGTAAAGCCTATTCCCTTTACGGGGCCCTTTTCGAGGAGAGCGGCGGCAAGGACGGCTATCTCGTCAAAAAATTCATGCTCCCCCACCCTGCCCTTCGTGCCCGGCATGGAGGTCTTGACGGTTCCTTCGGCCAGAGCCTTTCCCTTTTCATCAAAATGAACAAGACTTGCCCGGAGGTTGGTGCCGCCCGCGTCCAGCGCCAGCACGGTTCTGCCGGCCCGCACTTCGGAGGAAGGACTGATGTATGAAGGTATCATGGGAAGGCTCGATTTCTGGCCCTTGAGGCCCCGTTCCATATCAATCAGCACATCATGCACCAGAGCCATGGGGTCCTGGCTGTCGTAGTGAAAACCGTAGAACCTGGCAAACTCGGAAAGCTCGTCTGTGTTGAAGGACATACACACCTCACGCGGCCGTTTTCAAGCGTTCCCCGGCCGGCGGAAAACCCGCCGGACTCCCACATCCAGTATAATCCTTCCCCCGGAGAAATGGAAGGGACCGAAATTCCTGGAAACCTCTTGACATAACGTTAACCGCAGACTGTATTGTTCAAGTAATTAGTGTCTGTCCATAAAGCCGGCGCGCAAACTGCGTTTGCGAACTTTGCGGCCAGACACGAGGAGGCGCACATGCACGGTATCGGCAAAAGCCAATCGGCGGTCTGGTTATTATTCATGGGGGCTTTCCTTGCGGCGGTGGTGTTTTCCGGCTGCGCAAGCAAATCGGCGGCGGCAGGGGAACCGGAACGAAGCCCGCCGGGGGAAACAGCCGCTCCGGCCGCTCCGCTTCCCGCCGAAGGGGCGGGCGGCGCGAAGGTTTATTTTACCGGGGACATCAGTCCCGCCGGCCTTGAGGCCGTTTACCGGGCGCTGGAACGCGGGGCCGAAGGCAGGGTGGCGGTCAAAATCAGCACGGGCGAACCGGGTAACCGCAACTTCCTTTCGCCCGATCTTATCAGGGATTTTGTGCAGTCCGTTGACGGTACAATTGTCGAGAGCAATACCGCCTACGGCGGCAGGCGGTCGGGCACGGCCATGCACTACCAGGTGGCGAAGGATCACGGCTTTACGGCGATTGCGCCTGTCGTCATACTCGATGAAGACGGCGACTTGAGCCTTCCTGTCACGGACGGAAAGCACCTCAAGGAAGATCTTGTGGGCGCCCGTTTCGCCGACTACACCTTCCACATCATCCTTTCCCACTTCAAGGGTCATCCCATGGGAGGCTTCGGCGGCGCCATCAAGAACATGTCCATAGGCTACGCTTCCCCGCGCGGAAAAAGCCTTATCCATTCCGGCGGTAAAAGCACTACACAGCCATGGGGGGGCGATCAGAACGCCTTTCTGGAATCCATGGCCGAAGCGGCAAAGGCCGTCGCCGACAGGACCGGCGAAAACATTCTCTATATCAACGTGATGAACCGCCTTTCGGTCGACTGCGACTGCAGCAGCAACCCCGCCGAACCGGACATGCACGACATCGGCATTCTCGCGTCCCTTGACCCTGTGGCGCTTGACAAGGCGTGCGTGGATCTTGTGTACGCGGCCCCCGACGGGAAATCACTCATCGAACGCATCGAGTCCCGGAACGGCGCGCTTACCATGGAACACGCCGCCAAAATCGGCCTTGGCAGCCTGCGGTACCAGATGGTCAGGCTGAATGGGTGATGCCGCGGCGGGACTTCCCGCGCTGCTTGCGCCGGCCGCGGAGATCGTCAAACGGGAATTCGTTTATTTCTGGTATTATGTTGATATCCAGTTCCGGCAGATTGCCGGTTACTGGATAGTAGGAATGCTCCTGGGTTCCTTTGTTTCCGTCTTCGGCAAGGAGAAGATTCACGGAATGTTCGCGGGGATGCGGGGGAAAAAACTCGGCGCGCTGGGCGTCGTTCCCGCGTCCCTTATCGGCATAGCAAGTCCCCTGTGCATGTACGGAACCATTCCCATCGCGGCGTCCTTTGCCGCAAAAGGCATGGGGGAAGACTGGCTTGCCGCCTTCATGATGAGTTCCATCCTCCTTAACCCCCAGCTGCTTTTTTACAGCGCGGCGCTCGGCCCCGCGGCCGTCTTGATCCGTTTTGCCGGCTGCTTTCTGTGCGGCGTCGCCGCGGGACTGTGCGTCCGCTTCTTTTTCAGGAAACGCACTTTTTTCAATTTTGGGGGATTCATCGCGCCTGAAAACCACGACACCGATCCCAATCCGGTCCTGCGCTTTCTCAAAAATTTCGGCCGGAACGCGAAGACAACCGGTCCCTATTTTCTTGCCGGGGTCGTCCTTTCGGCCCTCTTTCAGCGATATGTTCCCGGGGAGGCAATGGCGGCCCTGTTCGGCGGAAACCCCGGCTTCGGGGTCCTGATGGCCGCCACCGTTGGCGTACCGCTCTACATGTGCGGCGGCGGCACCATTCCCCTTTTGATGAGCTGGCTGCAAAAGGGCATGAGCATGGGGCAGGCGGCGGCGTTCATGATCACAGGTCCCGCCACAAAGATCACAAACCTGGGGGCGGTAAAGATAGTGCTTGGCGCGAAGAATTTTATTATCTACCTGGCCTTTGCAATAGCGTTTGCCCTGCTGGGCGGCCTCTTTACCGATTATGTGCTGCGTCTGTAAACAGGGGGATGATCTTTCTGCTGAAACTTCCATTTTGTCTTGTGATATTCCATCTCTTTTTCAAAAAAATCCCTGTCCGGTTCCCTGTAAAATCCTTTTTCAAATGACAATTGATTGTACAACAATTTTTCCGGTATATATATCCAGCATTCATCATAGGCCGTCTTCCCGGCAAAATCTTCACCGGCAAAATCAAGAATGTTTTTATGATATTCATGTATTTCCGATATGGGCGCGTAATGAAACTGTAATTTTTCCGGATCGGCGGTAAAGGAAAGCCACACATACGTATGTAACCTGTTTTGAAAGTTACATAATGTTATGATTTCGTCCTGATTGAGATAAAATCTTTTTTCGCCCTTTTTACCGAAATTCATTTTTGTACGGTATTTCACGTCAATATGGAAAAGCCCTTTTTCCGTATGAATAATATAATCGGGCCGCCGGATGTTCTTTTTGTAAAATTCATCGGAATATGTTTCCCTGTCCTGATCAATATGATAGTAGGGAATTTTTTGGTCATCAAGGTATTTCGCGAACAAGGCTTCCGCCCTGGCGCCTTTCTCCCTGTTTTCGTCGTTCATTTTCCACCCGTTTCCCGTGCGAACAGATTCTGCCGGCAAAGCAACCGGCTTTGTAGACAGACACTAACAGGCTGTTGAAAAAGTGGATTTTTAACACTAATCGTGTCAAAAATCCCGATTAAACGCCTGTTTTGGCAGGCTGCAAGGTAGAAAATTCGCAGTTTCACCGCGAATTTTCTTTA
>JAIRXH010000095.1 GCA_031268385.1 Treponema sp.
ACTGCTCCATTTACGGCAGGGAAAGGGGGCTTGATCCGGGGATAGATTCGGTCTACGCGGTGGATGTGGGGCTTCTGTTCAGATACTGAAAAAAGAAAGACCCCGCGCGCCGCCGGAAAAACCCCGGCCGCTTTCCCGCGAGGTTTCATTAGAGTTGTTCAATAACTTCAGTTGTTGAACAAATTCCGCTTCAAAACGCGATTTTGTAAGGCTAAAGCTTGGCTTTAGCCTGAAAAATCGCAAGACTTGTTTGGTAACCAACCGGGTTACTAAACAAGTCCATTGTTCTTTTTCACGAAGACGTCCCCGCCTGAGGCCCGGCTTTTACGCCAGATACACCCCTGTTTCCCAGGGCCGGATATCGCCGCGAGGCCCGTCCGTATCGTAATTGGCAATCAGCAGTTTTCCGCCGTCACGCGCTTTTTTGAATTCGGGGAGCGCGGGAGCGGCAATCGTATCTCCCGAAAAATTGCAGAGCACAAAGAGGGTTTTCCCTTCATGGCGGCGGCGGTAAACAAAGAGCTTTTCATCATCGGGCAAGAGCAGTTTGTAATCACCGTATACGATGACGGGGTATTCCTTGCGGAGGCGGACCAGGCGTTTGTAAAAACCGAACACCGATTCGGGATCGTGTATCTGGGAAGCGGCGTTGATGGTTTTGTAATTCGGGTTTACCTTCATCCAGGGTTTTCCTGTGGTAAAGCCCGCGTTTGCCGACGCGTCCCACTGCATGGGAGTGCGGGCGTTGTCCCGGCCCAGTTTTCTTATGCCCGTCATGATCTCGTCGCGGGTGAGCAGTTTTTTTTCTTCCACCAGTTCCCGGTACGCGTTGAAGATCTCGACATCGTTAAGCTCGTCAAGGGAATTGACGGGCATGTTGGTCATTCCCAGTTCTTCACCCTGATAGATGTAGGGGGTTCCCTGCATCATGTGCAGGCACGCGGCAAGCATCTTCGCGCTTCGCACGCGGTTTTCCCCGGTCGAGTCGTCGCCGAAGCGGGATACCACCCGGGGCTGATCGTGGTTGTCCCAGTAAAGACTGTTCCACCCCTTTTCATAAAGGCCCGTCTGCCAGTGCGAGAGGATCTCTTTCATCCTGGAAAGTTTGTAGGGAACGGGCCGCCACTTGCCGAATTGTTTGTCGTGATCTATCCATGTATGTTCAAACTGGAACACCATGTCAAGCTCGTTTCCGCCGCTTCCCGCGAAAAGCCGGGCGGTTTCCACGGTGGCGCTTGAACATTCCCCCACGGTCATGATGTCGCGGCCGGCAAGCGCTTTTTGACGCATCTCCTTGAGGTAGCCGTGGACGCCCGGACTACCGAAGCAGGTTTCCGCTTTTTTGCCCGAAACCGCCGTCGCCGATTCGGGCTTGTGTATGGCGTCAATGACATCCATACGGAAGCCGTCTATGCCCTTGTCGAGCCACCATGTCATTGTGTCGAACACGGCGTTCCGCACGTCGGGGTTGGCCCAGTTGAGATCCGGTTGCGCCGAAGCGAACAGGTGCAGGTAGTACTGTCCGGTTTTTTCATCGTACTTCCAGGCGGAGCCGGAAAAAACGCTTTCCAGTTTGTTGGGAACGTCCGTCTTTCCGTCCGGGCCCCTGTACCCGTCCCGCCAGATGTACCAGCCGCGTTTGGGGTTGTCTCTGGATGAACGGGATTCGACAAACCAGGGATGCCGGTCTGATGTATGGTTCACCACCAGATCCATGACGATTTTTATGTTCCGCTTGTGGGCTTCCGAAAGGAGGCGGTCAAAATCGGCCATGGTCCCGAATTCCTTCATGATGGCCCGGTAATCGCTGATGTCGTAGCCGTTGTCCACATTGGGCGATTCATATACCGGCGAAAGCCACAGTACGTCGACGCCCAGTTCCGCGAGGTAATCAAGTTTTTCCGTAATGCCGTTAAGGTCGCCTACGCCCGAACCGGTGCTGTCTTTGAAACTGCGGGGGTAAATCTGGTAAACCACCGCTTCTTTCCACCATTTTTTGGCATTCATAATACTGTACAGTATAGTGTGATACGATTGCGGGATCAACAAGCCCGGCGATTCCCGGTTTAACGATCTTTTCCCGAAAACGAAAAGGCGCCTGAAATGCCCGAGGGAACGCCGCCGCGTGAGCCGCGCGCCAGACCCTGCTTCCCGAACCGAAAGGAACAGGCCTCCGGGGACCGCCGGTCCACCGGCTCTTATCGCGGACCGGAACTGCGGAAATGTTTTACTTTAACCGTTCGCGGATGGCGACGTTGACTTCGATCTTGCCGTTGGTGCCGAGTTCCATGGGAACGATAAGGGCTTCCACTTCGCCCAGGTTGCTGGATACTTCCATGTTGTCGCCGGTGAAGAGGGCCGGAGGGGTAAGGTCGAATTTAAAGCCAAGATCGTGGAGTTTGGTAACCGCCTGGGCGGTGATCATGTTGGCCAGTTCCTGGATGGTAGCCTTGGCAAGTTCGTCAAGGACGGTAAACTTCTCGCCGTTCATGGCGCCCGAGACCGCCAGCGCCGTCGGCTTGGTCATGTCAAAGAGCACGCGGCCTTCCACATCACCGGCAAGTCCGACAAGGGCGGCCACTCCCATGATCGCCATGGTAGTAGGTTTAAGGTAGATTTCACCCCGTTTGACATCGGAATCAAGCACTTCCTTGAGTACATTAAAGGCGGACTCAACAAACGGGTTGATGTATTCAACTCTCATGATAAAACGCTCCTTCCTTTAGTTTCTTGTATAAGCGGATACCGGGTCAAGACCGCGGGACCGCCAGTCGCGCTCAGGAAGTTTTTCGTTTCTTCCCGGAAACACAATTCCGTGGCCCTTGAGTTTGTCCTTGAAACCCAGGGTGATCCTCACCTGATCCTGCGGCGTCAAATACGAAAGAATATCCCGCGCGACGATCATGTCCAGTTCCGGCAGAGGATTGTCGTTCAGAATATCGTGGTATTCAAAAACCACCGCGTCCTTGATTTCCTGATCAAAGCTGTAGCCGTTCTTTCCCTTTACCATGAAAGCCCGGCAGTATTCGGGCATTTCCTCCAGATCAAAGATCATGTTGGGCGCCTGGGAAATCGCCATGATGTCGTTGTCATTTGCCCAGATCTTTATGTGCCCGCCTGAATAACGTGATTTTAATATACAGGCAAACGAATAACTTTCATAGCCCTTGCCGCAGCCCGGATTCCAGACCTGTATGTTGTTGGACGGAAGATCGGGCAGCGCCTTTTTGACCTGCTCCGCGTAGTCGTCGTCCCAGAAACGTCCGGTTTCAGGCGAAGGGAAGGGGGAAAGAAATTCGTCCGCGTCCGGCGTTCCCCTGAGCTGAAGGTTCTCCTGGGCGCGGATGCCGCTCCATTCCCCGAAGCGCCTTTCAAGCCAGTCCGCGTTTATTTCGGAAGGGTAAAAGTGCCGCAGGGCAGGAAGGCTTTCCTTGATGAAATCGAGGGCGTTTGAAACCTGGCTCCGCTGTACGGACGCCTCTTCCGCGGGGGGAGGAGGCACATAGTAATCGCCGCCGCTTTCCTGTATACCACGGGGCTTGTTTTTTTCCTCTTCGCTCTGCGTGAAGATGCGGATAACATCGAGGATGATGTACAGGGCCCCTTCCTTCTCCACAACCCCTTCAATGAATTTGATGTTTATATCGCCGAAGATGGGGTGGGGCGGCTGTATCGCCTCCGAGCTTATCCCCACAACCTTGTCAATCTTGTCCACGATGGTTCCGTAGACCCGGTCTTCTATGCGGAGGATCAGCATGTTTTCCTGGCCGTCGGATTTTTTGTCGGCGGGCAGATGGAAGAAGGTCCTGAGATCGATAACGGGGATAATGTCGCCCCGGAGGTTATATACGCCCCGGACGAATGAGGCGGCGTTGGGTACGTAGGTGAATTTGTCGGCCTTGGCTATTTCCTTGACATTCATGATGTCGACGCCGTAATCCTTGCCCGCCAGTGAAAAGGTTATCATTTTGAAATCGACAAGATCGACCCGTTCTTTCTGTTCCCGCAGTTCCGCGTTAACCTGCGCCAAATCCCGTATGACTGCCATAGCCCCTCTCCGTTATCGTGTTGACGCTTCGCGGACGCGCCGCTGTTCTATCTCCCTGCGCAGCCCCAGTTCCAGGAGCTGGCTGACGTCTATGATGAGGGAAACAGATCCGTCTCCCAATATGGATGCCCCGGCTATGCCCGGTGAATTGGTGAACTGGTCCCGCAGGGGCTTGATGACCACGTCTTCTTCCCCGATAAGGCTGTCCACCATGAAGCCCATCTTCTTTTCCGCGGTTCCCACGATGACGATGAAGTTGTACTCCTGCTGTTCCTCCGTCTTGATGCCGAAGAGCCTGTTGAGCCTGAGGAGGGAGATAACGTCGTTTCGTATGTTGAAAACTTCATAGTTGTCGATAAACCGGATTTCTTCGGGCTTTACCCTGAGGCTTTCTATAACACTGGTGATGGGAATGGAGTAGATCTCCTGACCGACGCGGACAAGAAGTCCCTGGATGATGGCCAGGGTAAGGGGCAGCTTTATGGTGAATTTGGTTCCCTTTCCATGTTCGGAGGCAACGGTCACCGTTCCGTTGAGCTTGTCTATCTGCCGACGGACCACGTCAAGCCCCACGCCGCGGCCTGAAATGGCGGTGATCTGTTTTGCCGTGGAAAAACCCGCCTCGAAGATGAGGTTGTAAGCCTCGGGATCGGTAAGCTGTTTGTTGGGACTGATAAGCCCCCGTTCCACCGCCTTCGCCTTGACCGCCTCCACATTGATGCCCTTGCCGTCATCGGCGATCTCTATGATGATCATGTTCCCTTCGTTGGCGGCCTTGAGGAGGACCATGCCTTCTTCCGGCTTGCCGGCGGCCTTCCGCTCTTCCGCCGATTCAATTCCATGATCGATGGAATTCCGCACCGAGTGCATGATGGGGTCAAGAAGATCCTCAATAACCGATTTGTCCAGTTCCGTCTCTTCACCTTCTATGACCAGATTGATCTTCTTGTTAAGGCTTTTGGAAAGATCGCGGACAAGACGCGGGAAACGGCTGAATATCTGGCTGATGGGCACCATGCGGATGCGCATGACCCCTTCCTGCAGTTCACCCGTTATACGCCCCAGGTTCTGGGATGTGGAACGGAATTTGCCGACGGTGGTCTTCATCGACGTTTCGAATGTGTCGAACAGTGAAAAAAGATCCCCGTAATGATCGCTTATTTCCTTGCGTATATCCTTGACGGATTTTCCGTTCTGAATGCTTTCCAGGTAGCCGGGCAGGTTGTCGAAAAGGCTCTTGATCTTGTCGCGGTAGACCGCTTCGATGTCATGCAGTTCATTTACCATGCCGTTGAACTGGTTGCTTATCTGGTTGAAGGTTGCCTTGGTGATCACCGTTTCGGAAACCAGGTTGAGGAGGTCATCCACCCGTTTGGATTCCACCCGGAGAATGGACCCCGCCTCCTTGCCGGCTTTCTTCGCGTCTTCCGACGCGGCCGATTTTCCCGCCTGGGGGGCCGCCGGGACAGGCGGCGCGGGGGCTTGGGCCTTGGGGGCCGGCGCGGACGCGGCGGGCTGGGCCGGGGCCGCCTCTGCGGGGGCCTTGACCTGCGGCGCGGCTTCCGCCTGCGCGGGGGGGGCTGCGCCTGCAAGCCGCGAAATGTCGGTTATGTCGGCGGAAAGGGTCACGTCCGGTATGTTGACGTACCTTCGTATGTCGTCCTCGGTTTTGGATGTGGCGAAGTAGTAGTCCACCACCGGGAAAAAATTATCCTCGTACAACTGCTCAAATTCGGGGGATGTCTTCAAAACGGTGCCCGACCCCTTGAGGGCCGCGTATACCTGAATGCCTCCCACGGTATTCATCAGGCTGCTTTCATCAAATTTGACCGAAATCAGGTAGAGGGGCTTGTCCGCCAATTGTTTGAGTTCGACAAGCTCGTCTTCGGTAAGGCTGTGTCCGCCCGAAGGAGGAGGGGAAGCGGCGGCCGGCGGCGGAGCGGCCTTCTTTGCGGCCGGTTTCGCCGCTCCTTTGCGGTTTTTGGCCCCTTCGGGAAGCAGGGTGGAAAGACGCCCCTCTATTTCCGACGTATCCCCGCCGTAAACCGCCCCGTTCATGCGCTGTTCCAGCATGGCTTTGATAATATCAATGGCCGCGAGGAGGGTATCTACCACATCTTCATTGACCTGCAGTTGATCCGAGCGGATGGCGTCAAGCACATCTTCCACCAGATGGGTAAAATGGGAAAGTTCCATCATTTCCACCGTGGCGGACCCCCCTTTAAGGGTATGCGCGGCCCGGAAAATCTCGTCTATGGCGTCCCTGTTGCCGCCCTCGTTTTCAAGGACCAGAACATTTTGTTCCAGGGTATCAACCTGCATCTGGGCTTCGGCAAAGAAATCCTTGAGAAGTTCCTCATTATTCGGATCAAGGTAGTCACTCATATACTGTAAATCTTATACACAATTCGTTTTGCGTCAAGGCACCCTTGCGGGGGAAGATTGACCACGGACTTCGCGGACAAATACGGACATAAGAGAAGAGGATTCACCACGCGAACAGGACGAATTTGGTGCCTGGCACCGGAATCGTTGTCTGGAATTGCGGCTTGGGGCGGGAATTTGGGGGTTAAGAGGAAGAATTTACCACGGACGGCACGGACCGGAACGGACAAACACGGACATAAGAGAAGAGGATTCACTACGAACCTCACGAACGACACTAACCCTTACCCACCAGGGCGGAATTGAATTCAAAATCCGAATTCCCGCCCCCAGGCGCCGAATTCTGCTGTCCGGCAACGCCGTACAGCTTGGGAGTTTTTGAATAGCAAAAACACCACGCCCCAAGCCAAGATCCCAAACAACAAGTTCGTG
>JAIRXH010000014.1 GCA_031268385.1 Treponema sp.
TGAAAGACGGCAGTTCATCAGCGGAAACGGAAGATGAAGTCTGCGCCAGGGCCCTGGGTGCAAAAGAAGCGCTTACCGCAGAAAACAGGAAGGCGGCGATAAGCAGAATCATGCACCCTTTCAATACCCAGATAGGGTCAACTTTTTTGTTCAACATACCATTCCCCTTATTGTAATTCCGCAATTGGCTGCTGGGACGCAACCTGAGTACCGGCGGATACCAGGAAGTGTACCTTGCCCGCGACGGTTGCCTTGATTTCCAGTTCCATCTTCATGGATTCGATGATAATAATGGTATCCCCGGGGGTTACCGCGGCGCCCTCGTCCGCCGCGTAGCGGATAATGGTACCGGCTACCGGCGCGTTCACCGCTGTACCGCCGGAAGGGGCCGCGGGAACCGGAGCGGGCGCGGGCTGCGCGGGAGCCGGGGCCGCCGGCGCTGCGGAAACCGTGCCGCCTATGGAGGCTACGGGCTGCTGGGCCGCAACCTGGGTACCGGCGGGTACCAGGAAATGGACAGGGCCCGTGGCCGTGGATTTTATCTCAAGCTCCATCTTCATGGATTCGATGATAAGGATGGTTTCGCCGGACTTGACTTCGGCGCCTTCGTTTGCGGTATAGCGGATAATCGTGCCGGCTACAGGCGCGGAAATGGTCGTGCCGCCTGAAACTGCCGGCGCGGCAGGGGCCGCCGCGCCTGGAGCCGGGGCGACCGCAACCGTGCCGGCGGGGGCGACTACCACGTCGTAGTTGGCGCCGTTAACATTGACACTGTACCGGGCGGCCGCGCCGGGGGCCGCCGCGGCGGCAGGAGCGCCGGCCTGGGGCGTTTCCGGCTCTGGCTTGAACACCACCGGGCCTTCGCCGCGTTTCTTGAAGAAGCCGGGGGCTACTTTGGGGAACATCGCCAGGGTAAGAACGTCCTCGGCGCTGACCGTATCCGTACCCAGAAGCTTCCTGCAGTCCGCTTCCAGCTTGTCAAATTCAGGCGGAATATCGTCGGCAGGGCGGTGGGTAATTTCTTCTGCCAGTTTAAGGCCTTCAAGGGCCTTTTTGACCACGTCCTTGTTTTTCGGGGCCGGGCAGGCACCGTACTTGCCCGCCATAAGGTCCTGGAATTCTCCGGAAAGCCGGTTGTAACGGCCGAAAAGCACGTTGAACACCGCCTGGGTTCCCACGATCTGGCTGGTGGGCGTAACCAGGGGCGGGTAGCCAGAGTCTTTCTGGACCACGGCTATTTCCCTGAGCACCTCGTCAATCTTGTCGGAAGCGCCCTGTTCCTTAAGCTGGCTTTCCAGGTTGGAAAGCATCCCACCCGGCACCTGGCTTACCAGAATGCGGGTATCCGCGCCCAGGAAAGAAGATTCGAATTTCTTGTAGTTTTTCCTGACCTCCCGGAAATAGGCGGCAATTTCAAGGAGCAGGCCGGTATCAAGGCCGGTATCGTATTCGGTCCCCTTGAGGATTTCTACCATAGTTTCGGTGGGGCTGTGGCTTGTACCCATGGCCAGGGTAGAGATCACCGTGTCCAGTATTTCGGCACCGGCTTCGGCGCATTTTGTCAGAGTCGCCACAGACATACCTGTAGTGGCGTGGGTGTGGATTTCCACGGGAATATCCGTCACCTTTTTGATGGCCCTGACCAGTTCATAGCCTTCGTAGGGCTTGAGAAGCCCGGACATATCCTTGATACAAATTGAATCCGCGCCGATATCAACGTACTGTTTCGCCAGCTCGGCGTATTTCTCGATAGTATGGAAAGGGGTGACCGCGTAAGAGATGGCCGCCTGGATGTGCTTGCCGGTCTTTTTGGCGGCGTTGGTGGCGGCCTGGAAATTCCGGGGGTCATTTACCGCGTCGAATATGCGGAAGATATCCACCCCGTCTTTCGCGGCGTATTCTACGAATTTTGCCACTACATCGTCGGCGTAGTGCCGGTAACCCAAGAGGTTCTGCCCCCGGAGCAGCATCATAATCCTGGTGTTGGGAAGGGCCTTTTTGAGTTTTTTTAGCCTTTCCCAGGGATCCTCGTTCAAAAAGCGGATGCAGGAATCAAAGGTAGCGCCGCCCCAGGCTTCCAGGGCAAAATACCCCACCTTGTCGAGTTTGTCGGCAATGGGAAGCATATCGGCGGTGACCATACGGGTAGCGAAAAGGGACTGATGGGCGTCCCTTAAGACCAGGTCGGTAAGCTGTACTTTAGGCATTTTTCTTCCTTATAAAAAATATGGTTTGTCTATAGGTTATTTTTCCGGTATTCAGTCACGGCGGCGCCAATGGCAGCGGTAACCGCGGTCTGATTAGCCGCCCCCGCAACAACTGCGGGCGCCTTTGAAGGCTGCAGCACATCCCTGTCCCGGCCAAGGGCGCGGACCACCCTTCCTGCGAGCGCAACGGAAATGATCAGGATAATCAGGAATGAGAAAACGATTCCCATACCAAGCAGGGTCAGAACACCGCTCTGCCCCAGCATATCAGCAATAGTCATAAGGCCTCCTGTCTCAATTATGGAAAAAATACTCTTTTTTATAGAGTTGAACGAACTCTCTGTTTCTAATCATGCAAAATTTCCAAAAAGAATTCAAGAGGACCGCCGGCATCCTGTTCAGGGTGACGCCATTTACTTCTGCCGAACAAAACAAGATACAAGATATGGGCGTTTGACTATCTTGCACCTGGTATGTTTAACTCAGGGCGAGTCTCTTATATAGTCTACCTAACGAGGCAAAGCCCATTGCATTTATCCTGATATAGAGAAACGGATGTGAAAGTGGGAAGGGGAGTATTTCAGATTTATCGAGGAAGATCTTGAACCGATGGATAATCCGGCGGAATTGGTTCGAATAACAGATTCTCAATCCGCGGAATTTGTCTTGACCAAAAGCGCGTACACATCCTGGACAGCCTCAGCCTGCAAGAGGGCGTTCCGCAGATTCGCCTTTTTCAGCCGGGCGCTGAAAAACGACAGGGTTTGCAGGTAATAGGCATGCTGGTTGTACGAGGCCGCGATCATCAGGAGCAGCCGCACCGGCTCATCGTCCAGAGCCTGGAAATCAACAATACCGACCCGGCTGACCCCGACGGAAACCACAAGATCGGTCACCGATGCAAGCCTTACATGGGGTATCGCGATCCCCCGCCCTATAGCGGTACTCATAAGATCTTCCCGCTTGATAATCTCCGCAGCCAGCTCTTCCCGGTTCTTGACCTGCGGGGCGCCGGCCAGATTCTCCGCCATGGCAAGAAGGGCGTCCCTTTTGGACGAATAGTTCAGAAACACAATCCTGTCCGGCGAAATAATCGATTCAACCTGGATAGCGTCAAACTGGGGCTCAAGGTTCTGCGCCGTAAGCCGGCTGTTTACCCACTTTTCTATCTCGGTCTTTTTGAACCGCCAAACCGTGCCTATCTTCCCCGCCGGAATCTCCCCCTTCTGCGCCCAGTCATAAACCGTCCGTTCGGATACTCTCAGATATTTGGCGACTTCTTCTATAGTGAGTATATCATCACCTGTCATTACCGTAAAGTATAGCAAAATATGGCAGAATATGTCAAGGTTTCGCATTCTTTCATCTCTCAAAATGTCAGGTGACGGAAAAGAAACCGTGTTGTATATTCAAAAAGAAAATGATGACAGACAGCAGCGTACCGGAAATGAAAGGCCGTATCCTTGTCATAGATGACGACGAGGATTTTCTTGAAATGACCGAATCGTTTCTCGACGAAAACTACGAGGTAACCCTTGCCGTTTCCGGCGGCTGGCGCTGGAATCCCTTGCCGCGGGCCTATCGCCGGACCTCATCCTCCTTGACGTGTCCATGCCCGGCATGGACGGCTACGAAACGCTGCGGAAGATAAGCGCCCTCGACAATGCGGCGGGTATTCCCGTCATGTTTCTTACCGGCATGAACGAAACAACGGCGGAACTCCGGGGCCTGGAACTCCGCCTGAAGCAGGGCCGGGAACTGGCGGCCCTGTACCGGGACCGGCGCAAAAGGAAAAAGCCCCTGACCATACCGCCCCTTACCCCCTGGGAGCGGAAGATCGCCCTCCTTGCCCAGAAGCGACTTACCGGCGCTGAGATCGCCGGGGAAATAGGGACCACCGAGGGAACCATACGCACCGCCCTCGGCTCCGTTTACATGAAACTCGACATCCATTCAAAACGGGAACTTGCCGGTTTTTGATCTGGAAAGCGGGGGCGATAATTATAGATAATTGGGGGAATTCCAAAATCCTGTTTCTCGTTGAATTTTTTCGATGAAACCGCGTGGCTGTAGTTTTAGCCTGGGCAAACTGCTACCGGTTTCCGA
>JAIRXH010000123.1 GCA_031268385.1 Treponema sp.
CCGCGAAACAGGAACCTTCCCCGGCTTCCCCGGAAAAGGGAGACGCCGATGGCAAACGCTGATACCGGCCGCATCATATTTCTCCCCATTCCTTCCGGCATGGAGCAACACGTTCACGAACACGGCGCTCACGATCATGCCGGCCACGAGCACGGCGGCGAATTTGCCATGGACCCCGCCATTCCTATTCCGGTGGAAATTCCCGAAGGAAGGGACAGCCTCACGCCCGACGATCTTACCATGGAGATGATTCTTTCGGGGATGATCAAACTTGTTACGGCGTATCACGCGGGGGAGGGACTGCCTGCAGTACAGATCCCCGGCGCCCCGGAGCCAGGGACCTGGATACACTACTACCGGCGTTTTGTCCTGGCAGTGCGGCCCGGCATCTTCGGCGAATTCAACGAGGCGGCGGTTCTCAAGGCAAAGAACGGCGATTTTGATACGGCCCTTGAGATCCTCTCCGCGCTGGAGGGGCTCTTTCCCGGTTCTGATGCGGTCCTTTTAAACCGGGCTCTGGCGCTGGAAGAGAAGGAGGCCGCCCTTGAAGCGGGAGGAAAGAGGGACGAAGCCGGGGAGGCCGCCTTCCGCGCGGAAAAAACCTACGACATGCTCCTTGCCCTTGACCCGCCCTGTCCCGACGCTCTTTTTAACGCGGGTTATTTCAAGCTGAAACGGCGGGACTTCGCCGGGGCGGAGGAATGTTTTTCTTCTTATATGGACCTTCCGGAAACGGACGATGAAAAACGGGAGAATGCCGAAAAAGTGCTTCGGGATATCAGGGAACGTTTTCTTTCCGATGAAAATTTCCAGGACGCCTGGGAGCTTGTCCGGGGCGGAAAGGAAGAAGACGCGCTGGAAAAGATACGCTTTTTTCTGGAAGAACATCCTGAAGTGTGGAACGGCTGGTTTGTTCTGGGCTGGGCGCTGCGCTGTCTTGAACGCTGGAGCGACGGGAAAGCGGCGCTTGAAAAAGCCGTTGAACTTGGGGGAACAAACGCCGACGTGAGGAATGAGCTTGCCATCTGCCTTATGGAACTCTCCGATTACCGGGGCGCCCGGCGGGAATTGGAAGCGGCCCTGCGTGAAGATCCCGAAAACGTCAAGATCATCAGCAACCTGGGGGTGCTTGCGATGAAAAAGGGGAACTCGGGCGAGGCGGCGGCCTTTTTCCGCACCGTGCTTGAACTGGAACCCGGCGATCCCCTTGCTCTGGGCTATCTGAACCCTGAACAGCGCTGATTGGCCGCAACTTGACAGGCGTTACCCTTACGCTTCGCCCAGGCTGAAATCCCCCACAATCTTGAAGCGTCTTCCGTCCCGTATCACCTTAAGGGAGCGGCCGGGAAAATACGCGGGCAGTTTTTTCACGACAAGGGCGGCGGCGGTTTCCATGAGGAATTCAAACTGGGCAGAACTTATCGCCTCCAGCGTCGCGGCCCTGAGCGAAATGATGTAGCCCCGTCCGCCCCCGGAACCGATGCCGGCGGTAAAGTCCGGGGCAATGTCAAAGAGACCATCCATCTCGGGGTTTTCCGTGCTTCCGCGCGCGGGTCTGTTCGGATGGAGCGGAAAACTTCCGCCCCACTCGTCTTCGAGGAATTCATCAACTTCGTGAAAAAGAGCTTCAAGGTTTCGGGTAAAGGCCGCCAGTTTGGGATGAATATACAAGACTTTCTCCCCCGGCCGTCCGGAAAATCAATCCGGCAGGATCAGATTCAGCACTTCATCGAAACGTTCCACCGGATGGAACTCGATGCCCTTTTTTACATAATCGGGAATGTCGTCCAGATCCCGCAGATTCTGCCGGGGAATGATGATGTGTTTTGCCCTGTTCCGCCGCGCCGCTATGGTCTTCTCTTTCAGGCCGCCGATGGGAAGAACCTGCCCCGTAAGGCTGAGTTCCCCCGTCATTACGAAGTTCGGCGCGATAATCTTTCCCCTGAAGAGCGAAAGCAACGCCGTCGCCATGGTAATCCCCGCGGAAGGACCGTCCTTGGGCGTGGCGCCTTCGGGAATATGGATGTGTATGTGGTTCTTGTCGAACCATTCGGCCCCGACGCCGTAGCGTTCTACCGCAAGTTTACGGGCCATGGTCATGGCGATTGCCGCCGATTCCTTCATAATGTCGCCCATTTTGCCCGTCAGGGTCATTCCCTCCTTGCCGGGCACCGAAGCGGCCTCTATTACCAGAGTGTCGCCGCCCATGCTGGTCCACGCAAGTCCTACAGACATGCCGGGACGGTCGGCCTTCTTGATGTCGCCTTCGGGGAAGATGGGTTTTCCCAGATGTTTTTCAATGAGCTTCCGGTCAATGGAAAATTTGCGCGGCGCGGCCTTGCCGCCGGTGTTTTTTGCGTTTGTTTTCCCGGTCTTTTCCTTTTCCTTTTCTTCCTCTTCCACTATCTGTTTTGCCAGCTTGCGGTGTATCTTGTCCAGGTTCTTTTCAAAATTCCGCACTCCCGCTTCCCTGGCGTAACCATTGGCGATGTGGAGGAGACTGTCCTTGGTGTACTTTGCCTGGCTTTTCCGCAGACCGTTCTTTTCAAGACTTTTGGGAACCAGATAACGTTTGGCAATTTCAAGTTTTTCCGTATCTATATAGCCGGGAAGCTGAATAATCTCCATCCGGTCAAGAAGGGGCGGCGGAATGGTGTCCAGGGTATTGGCGGTAACAACAAAGAAAATCCGCGAAATATCAAAGGGAAGATCAAGGTAATGATCGCGGAACGCGTAATTCTGCTCCGGGTCCAGCACCTCAAGCAGGGCGCTTGCCGGGTCCCCCTGGTAGCTTGCCCCCATCTTGTCTATTTCGTCTATCATGAAGACAGGATCGCGGGTTTTGACTATTTTGAGTCCCTGGATGATCTTGCCCGGCATGGCGCCGATGTAGGTCCGCCTGTGTCCCTTGATCTCCGCCTCGTCCCGCATACCGCCGACCGAAAAACGGAAGAACTGCTTGCCGAGGGAACGGGCAATAGATCTGCCCACCGATGTTTTTCCCACTCCCGGCGGACCGACAAGGCATATTATTGATCCCACCGGACCCGTGCTTCCCGGCATTTCCGTGCGGAGTTTTCGCACGGCAAGGTATTCCACAATGCGGCTTTTCACGTCCTTAAGCCCGTAGTGATCCGCCTCAAGAATTCCCGACGCCTTTTTAAGATCGAAAAACTCCGGAACCGGATCCCCCCAGGGAAGGCCGGCAATCACGTCCAGATAGTTTCTTGTTACGATAAATTCCGCGGAATTGGGCTCCGTAAGGTTGAATTTCTCAAGCTCCTGCTCCACAGTCTCCTTGACTTCTCCTTCAAATTTGAAGGCGTCAAGTTTGTCTTTGAAACGCTGGTAATCGGAGCTTTTGGCGTCCGTGGTTATTCCCAGCTCGGTCTTTATCGCCTTGAGTTCTTCCTTGAGAAAATAATCACGCTGGGATTTTTCTATTTTTTCGTTTATTTCTTTCTGAATCCTCTTTTGAATGCGGAGAAGTTCCTGTTCTTTCTTGATGAACACCAGCACCTGTTCCATGCGTTTTCTGACGTTGAGAATTTCAAGGATCTTCTGCTGTTCCGTCTTGTCGATGTTGAGGATGCTGACGATGAAATCGGCTATCTTGCCGGGATGATCGATGTTGATCATGTTGAGCCGCATCTCTTCGGAAAACAGGGGGTTGTTTTCGGAGATTTGCTTCATCTCGCTGATAAGGGCGCGCGTCAGGGCCTTGACTTCGGCCGTCTCGTCTTCTTCGTCGTCAAGGTACTCCACCGCCGCCACGATGGGATTGGCGTTGTGCAGGGACTTCTTGACCCTGAAACGCCGGAGCGTGGAGATGAACGTATTGACGCCCCCGTCGGGAAGATTGATTTTTTTGACAATCTTCGCCGCGGTGCCCACCTTGTAAAGATCCCCTATTGAAGGAGTTTCGGTCTCGTTCTGCAGCATTACAAGCCCGATGAAACCGTCGCCCGATACCGCCTCGTCGACAACCTTTACGTCCGCGGGGTTCCCTATCATGATGGGCGTAAAGATCCCCGGGAAAATGGGCCGTCCCATAAGGGCGACAAGGGGCAGTTTGTGGGGCAGACTTTGTTCAATGGGAACCAGACTTTGCTCGGACATATTCCCGCCTTTTTGTATGTAGGGATCGTTCTCCCGGCCACAGTCTTGATCAAAACCGGCTCCGGAAAGATTTCGTTCATTTCAAATATCGCAAAAAACACGCGGAAAGGCAAGAAAAGTTCCGGCGGAAACCGCAATTCTCATTTCAGATTAATCACTAACCACGGATGAAAAGAGGAATTTACCACCAATTGGCGGTTTCTGCTTGACAAACAACACAGGACCCTTGCCGCCCCGCCGGCGGCCAGTTGAGCCGTAAAAAGTTCCGTCAGACTATCCGCCTCGTCCTTTGAAAAGCCGCTCCGTTCCTGAAACGGGCTTACCGCGACCGCAAGCTGCCGCGTCTGGGGTAACGCTGATTAACTTGTGGCTAATCAGCGTTACCCTATGGTTTTTCATCGTTGTCCTTTTGTCTCATAAAACATAAGAGAAGTAACCGCCAGGTCGAAGAAGGAAAGAAAGGGAATTAAAAACTTTCTCCCCTTTTTCGACTTCTGCGACTTCGCGGTACATATCTTCATCTTCCTTCTCAAGCCTTGCGGTACGTTATTTTTCACGGAATAAACACCGAGAAAATCTCGCCAAATTTCCCTTTCTTCATCGCCTCCGTTTCCCAGCGCACGGGCAAAGTCCTTCGGACTTTGCCTCGCAGTATTCTGTGGAGTTTGCGCTTTGCGCAAACTCCCAAGCCCAAAATGCAGGCGTTTTGGGCACAGGTACTGGTTCACGAAGGGGCGAATCACCGCCTTGGCGGCCTTCTTCGCGTCGTTATCGGGAATGTAATCTGCCATAGCAACTCCTCCTCTCAAATTGAATTAACACCGCGGAGGCTCCCCAACAGGAACCCCGTACATACCTGAGCCGGTTCCAAAATTGGTTATTTTGTAACCGGCTCTTGCAGTTTTTCGCCCTTCGGGCTGCAAAACTGCGGTT
>JAIRXH010000139.1 GCA_031268385.1 Treponema sp.
TACAAAAAGAAAGGAATAAAACAATTGTTTTTTCATATGATACAGTCAACCGTTATTTAAATAATACATTGTTCATAGGATTAATAAAATCAGGTTTGATTGGAACAAAGATTAATGATGTTAATAATATCTCTAAAATGATAAAAGAAATTCTTGAATCTGGTACATCTCTTTTACTAGCAACAAGTAAAACAAAAACAACGTAAAAAGCCGTACTGCTGTATTTGATGTCCTGGTTGTATATGAAAAATGTTTTCTTGAGTTTTTGATTTCGTCCTGATAGGTCGCCGCATCCCCGCGCATCCTCACTGCATTGGTTGACGGTAATCTTGCTACGCAGTTCCTTAGCAGTTGTCCATAAAGACTGAAGGGAAAGACTTGTTTTTTGCGATATAAATGATTTAGGAAAATTACGGAACGGTTTTGACCTTCTTGATTTGTGGAAAAATGAGCTAAAACGGTATAACCTGTGTTAGACAAGGAATGATATGATAAGACCATGCCCAGGAGTATTTCTAATAGGTCACGATTATAGAGCAGTCAATATCACTTAGGATATGTCGGTATCACTGGTTGGCGGAGTTTTGGAGACCGCTTGCACGGTCAATCAGAAAGCTGGAATGAGCGGAGCGAATGACCTGGTCAAAACGTAGCCCGAGGGCGCTTTGGCGCTCGAAGCGTAAACGGATCTGTTATGCGCCGTTTTTCTTTTTTATATTTATCCCAATAGTTTTTTATATGCTAATTCAAAAATATCTATAAAGTCATTAGTTTTTGTTCTATTAGGTTCAATGTAATAAATTGCCGTTTTTTTCCCAATAGAATACTTTGTCATTTTTGCTGTTCTAATATTTTCAGCTTCTTGTTTTGAAATTTTAATGCGAAAAGAGAATGATTTTGTTCCTACCCAATGAACACCAAATACGTTTGTAAAACCGTATTTAAATGTACAATATCTTTTATTATATTTTGTTTCAAGTTTCCAATTTTTATCTTTAATGATTTTTTCAACTTCTTTTGTATATTTAATAAAATATGGAACGCTATTTGGATTATATATTTTTTTATAATATTCCTCATTATATTCTGTTAGTCCTCTAGCGGGTTTTACTTTTTTCGAATTATTTCCTGTCTCTAACTTGTTTAAAAATAAGAACTGTGTATTATTATCTATATATTGTCTTACTTCAAATAAATCAACTGTATAATTTATTTTCCCAACGAATTCTAATGTCGAATTTAGTATTTTGGGAGCAATTATAATAATCCTTATTTCTGTATCATCCCAATCAATTTCTAAATCTTCTGGTCTATCTTCACATTCCAGCCATAATGATTTAATTGAATCTGGATATTTTTCTGCCCACAAGGCATATTCTAATACCTGCGGAATTATATCTGAATCAATTATAACATTTTTCATTTCAATAATACAAATATTTCCATCTTCATCTACACCTATAATATCAGGTATCCCTGATTTATTGCTTCCGCGAACCTGTCTCTTTATTAAAAAAACATCAGATAAAAGCTCTGGAGTATCAAAAACTAATTTTTCAAATTCTTCTTCTGATTGAAACATTGTTTGGGTCAATGTTTTTGTATTCGTATTATTCTTAATAATTAATGTTTCCACTTATATTCATTCCTTGCGTTGGTATTATACATGATTTATAACTCTTGTCAAGTATTTTCAACAAAATTTTAAGAAAAATGCCGCATAACTCCAGACACACGCAATATAAGATATTTGTCTCTTTCCGCTTCCAGAGTAAAGAAGGCTGCTGGTTTTGAGAATTTGATCTCGGGGGAACTAAAGCAGCGCTGATTTATTTCAACAGCCTGTCAAAAAAGTCTGTCAATAGAAAAAAACAATAGAACAAATCCTTCAATAAAAGTATTGACAATTATGCCTTGCCGGGAAGGTCATGATGGGAATAAGCCTATGGATGATGGCGCCTGACAGGGACATTGCGCCCGGCCGGGTCAAATCGGCACAGAGACGCATGTGTCTCTTGGAGCGAAAGACTTGGCTCGCGCCGTTGCGCGGTGCTTTGCCGTCTCTATTCTTCCCGCCAGTGTCCCGCCTTGCGTATCTTCTGGTTGCGGTAACGGACAAGGACGGAAGGATTGCGCGAACACAGATCGTTAGTGTCCCTGAGCAGGATTTCCTTGATGGACATCGCGGCGGCGTCCGGGTCCGTGTGAGCGCCGCCGGGAGGTTCGCTGATGATTCCGTTGATCACCTTGAAATGGAGAAGATCCGAGCTGGTAATGCGGAGCATGACCGCCGCGTCTTTTGCCCTGGTCGAGTCGCGGAGCAGTATTGAGGCGCAGCCTTCGGGGCTTATAACGGAATAAATGGCGTTTTCCAGCATGTAGATTTTGTCGCCCACGGAAATGCCGAGGGCGCCGCCTGAACCTCCCTCGCCTATGATGACGCAGATGATGGGCGTTTTGATTTGGCTGAAATCGCGGAGATTGCGGGCTATGGCTTCGCCTATTCCCCTTTCTTCCGCGCCAAGACCAGGATAGGCGCCCGAAGTATCGACAAAAGTAATAATGGGCCGCCGGAATTTTTCGGCCTGCCGGGCAAGGCGCAGCGCCTTGCGGTAGCCTTCGGGATTCGCCATTCCATGATTGCGGAACACATTTTCTTTGAGTGTCCTTCCCTTTTGGTTGGCAAGAACGGTGACCGGCCTTCCGTCAAGAAAGGCAAGTCCGCCCACAATGGCGGAATCGTCGGCAAAGGCCCTGTCGCCGTGAAGTTCCATAAAGCCGTCGAAAATGCGGCTGATGTAATCCATCGCGTAAGGCCGTTCGGGGTGGCGGGCAAGTTCAACCTGTTTCCATGTCGTTTCCGTCCTGGAACCGGCCTCTATTTTCGCCTCAATTTCTTCAAGTTCCCTCGCGGCGTCTATTCCCGATTCCCGCGTAAGCCGCTTTAATTCCTCAAGCTTCCGGCGCAGTTCCGCTGTTTCCGTCATTGTTTTTCTCCGGGGTGTGAGTGAAGATCGATGAGCGACGAAATGATACGCCGTTGATCGCCGCGCTTTACAACAAGATCGACGAATCCTTTTTCAAGCTGGAATTCGGCCTGCTGAAAACCTTCGGGCAGCCTCTGGCGTATTGTTCCTTCTATGACGCGCGGGCCCGCGAATCCTATGAGCGCGCCGGGCTCGGCCATGGTAACATCGGCGAGCATGGCGAAGGACGCGGTTACTCCGCCCGTTGTGGGATCGCAGAGAACTATGAAAAAGGGTACGCCCGATCTGTCAAGCTCCGCCGCCGCGCTCGATGTCTTTGCCATCTGCATGAGCGAAAATATTCCTTCCTGCATGCGCGCGCCGCCCGAGTTTGTGTAAATTATCACGGGAAGTTTTTCTTCCGCCCCTTTGAGCATCGCGCGGCTGACTTTTTCCCCCACCACCGATCCCATTGAGCCGCCCATGAATTTAAAGGACATGAGCGCGAGGATAACGGGCTTTCCTTCTATTTCGCAGGTGCCGGTGATCACCGCGTCTTTCATCTGTGATTTGACTTCCGCTTCGGAAAGTTTTTCTTCATATCCGGCGAGGTCGATGGGATTGATGGACGAAAGATTTGAGGAAAATTCCCTGAAGCTGCCGGGATCGACAAGGTAGTGGAGCCGTTCAAAAGGTTCCATGCGGTAATGGTAGCCGCAGTCCGGACAGGTCTTGACGGCCGCTTCAACGGCCAGGGCATCGTACAGGACGCCGCAGCCGGGACATGACTCGGGATATGCCTGTCCGGATAGTGATGTTTCAGGCATGTTCCGCCTCCTGTGTGATTTTTTCATAGAGCGAAGTTCCGAAATTGCCGGAACGGAATGTTTTGTCCGCTATGATTCTGCGCTGTTCGTCGCGGTTTGTTTTTATTCCTTCGATGCGCAGTTCCGCAAGCGCCCTGTCCATTTTTGCAAGCGCCCTTTCGCGGGTAGGCCCGTGGACAATGAGTTTCGCCGCCATAGAATCGTAATAGGGCGGAATTATACAGCCTGAATACAGAAATGAATCGAAGCGGGTTCCCGGTCCTCCGGGAACATCAATGCGGCCTACCGTTCCCGGACTCAGGGCGTTGATGCGGCATTCTATCGCCCAGCCTTCCGGGTGAATTTTTTCAGGTTCGATTTCCATGCGGCCTTCGGTACAGGCGAGTATTTGCTGCCGTATAATATCCACGCCGGTGACAAATTCACTCACCGGGTGTTCTACCTGCACGCGCGCGTTAACTTCCATAAAATAAAAGCTGCCGTCTTCAACAAGAAATTCAATGGTCCCCGCTCCCCGGTAGTTAAGTGCGCGGAACATTGTCACGGCGCCTTCCGACATCAGGCGGCGCATCGCGCCGTCGACGCCGGGCGAGGGGCTTTCCTCTATCAGTTTTTGGTGGCCGCGCTGGACGGAACAGTCCCGTTCACCGAGGATCGCGACCTCTCCGTTTCCGTCGGCAAGAATCTGAAGCTCCACATGGCGGGGGTTTTCAAGGTAGCGTTCAATGAAGACGCGGCCATCCGCGAAATTCGACTCCGCTTCCCTGCCTGCTATGGCGAAATTTTCCGCGAGTTCCTTCCCGCTCCGCACTACGCGCATCCCCTTGCCGCCGCCGCCGGCCGCGGCCTTGATGATCACGGGAAAACCAAGCTCCTTTACCGCGGCGGACGCCGCCCGCAGATCCGCGACCGCCTCTTCCGTTCCCGGCGTTACCGGAAGTCCGAAACGCCGCGCCGTGTCCCGCGCCGCTACCTTGTCGCCGAGCAGTTCTATCGTTTCGGGATCAGGCCCGATGAAGATAAGTCCCTTCTCCCGTACAAGGCGCGCGAAGGCGGCGTTTTCCGAAAGAAAACCGACTCCCGGGTGCACCGCCTCACATCCTGATTTGACGGCCGCCGTAATGAGGTTTGCGTCCGAAAGATAACTTTGTGACGAGGGGGGCGGGCCTATACAGATCGCCCTGTCGGCAAGTTTTACGTGAAGGCTTTCCCTGTCGGCGGTGGAATAAACCGCCGTGGTTTCTATTCCCATTTCGCGGCAGGTCCGTATAATGCGCACCGCGATTTCACCCCGGTTGGCAATAAGGATCTTCACAAACGTTTTACCTCAAAGAGAACCTGCCCGTATTCAACCAGATCTCCGCTGGCCGCCTTTACCGAAATAATCTCACAGTCGAATTCGGCTTCCAGATGGTTCATCATTTTCATTGCCTCAAGTATGCAGAGGGTTTCACCCGCCTTTACCCTGCCGCCCGCCTTGACAAACGGCGGCGCGCCGGGACCGGACGCGGCGTAAAAAGTCGCCACGATGGGGCTGGTGATCAGTTCCCCCGCCGCCTTCGCGCTTTCCGCGCCGCTTTCTCCCGGACCAAAGCCAAGGTGCACCGCGCTTCCGCCGGCGGGGACCGCGGAACCGGCGGGCGCGCCTGAGCCTCCCGGGAACAATTCCGCGCCGCGGGCGAAGGCCGCGTCTTTTCTGAGGATCAGACGGCTTGTTCCGTCAGAAAGATCAAGTTCGGCGATGTCGGAACCGCTGAAGCGTTCGGTCAGGGCAAGAATCAGTTTGTCATCCATTTGTTTTTCCTTGATTGGACAGACTCTAACGCCGATTAGCCACAAGTTAATCAGCGTTACCCTAATTGACGCGGAGCGGGTCCGCGTCCTTCTGGTAATCAATGCCTTCCACGTCAAAACCGTGGGCTTCAAGAAAGTCATGCCTGAAACCGGCCGCGTCCGTATCGGTGAGGATGGCGTCCCCGGCGACGGAACTCATGCGGGCCAGCGTTTCCCTCTGAACATCTTCCCGCATTTCCAGGTCGTCAAGCCTTATTCTCCCTTCGCTGTCCACAGGCACACCGGAGGGACTGTCGCCCGCCTGGGCGGAGTAGAGCCTGTCGCGGTAGAGCCGCACAATCTGTTCGACGCATCCTTCATGGAGTCCCTTTTCCTTCATCACCCTGAAAAGGCATGAAACATAAAAGGGGATGACGGGGATAACCGCGCTGGCGCGCGTTACAAGCGCCTTGTTCACCGAGATCCACGCGCGGCGATCCGACCCGGCAAAGCGCCTGTTAATGTCGCGGCAGGCGCGTTCCAGATCTTCCTTGGCCCGCCCTATGGTGCCGTTTTTGTAAATGGCCCACGAAAGTTCCGGCCCTATGTAAGTGTAGGCCACGGTTCTGGCGGAAGGGGAAAGCACGCCGGAAGCGGCAAGGGCGTCCATCCAGAGTTCCCAGTCTTCCCCGCCCATGACCTTGACCGTATTGGCGATTTCTTCTTCCGTCGCGCCCTCCGCGCCGGCGGTGATGAATTTTGCCGTCATCATGTCTATGCTTTTTCCCGAGTAGGCGCTCCCTATCGGTTTGATCACCGATTTGTACATTACGCCTGTCTTCGGGTCGACCCTCACAGGAGAGGCCAGTGAATAGATTACAAGATCGATTTGGGGAGGAATTCCCGCGGCGGCGGCGGCTTCCTTTACCGCGGCGGCGGCGTTTTCCTTCATCGCGTCCGAGAAAGCGTCTCCGTCCAGCGTTCTGGAGGCAATGCCGGCCTTTGCCGCTTCCGCGTCAAAGGTAAGGTTGTTGTACCAGCCGGGAGTTCCCGGTTTTGACGCCGAGGCCGGTTTCTCGAACGAGATACCGACGGTGGCCGCCCCGTAACCGAACGCGGCGCAGACGCGGCTTGCCAGCCCGTAACCCGTGGAACATCCTATGACAAGGACAAGCGACGGTTTTTTTGTTCCCGTTCCCGCCAGATTTTTTTTCGCGTATTCTATCTGCCGCCGTACAACCGCGGCGCATCCGGCCGGATGTGAATTGATGCAGATATTGTTCCTGACCATGGGCTTTATGATCATCGCGCCGCTCCTTCCCCGCTTCCCACGAGGCACATCCATTCGGCTTCCGCGGCGGTCTCCCCGTCCACAAAGCATCTGCCCGACTGCCGTATCATTTTCGATGAAATTCTCAGGTTGGTGATTTCCGATCTGACCTCATCGCCGGGCCGCACCTGCCGGCGGAATTTTACCTTGTCCACCGTGGCGAGAAAGAAGAGGGAGCCGCCGCCCAGTATGCCGAGCCTGCGCAGTCCCGCGCCGCCTGACTGCGCCATTGTTTCAACAAGAATAACTCCGGGCACAACAGGGTATTGGGGAAAATGTCCCCTGAAGAAAAATTCGCTTTCGGTAAACACATGCCGCGCCGTTATTGTGTCTTTGTCCGCGCTGATAATTTCGTCAACAAAAAGGAAAGGAGAACGGTGCGGCAGCAGTTCCGTTATTTCATCGTTCATGATACGCTCCGTTTCAATATTTTTTGAAGGCCACAACTCCGTTGTGACCGCCGAATCCCAGCGAGCCTGAAACGGCCGCGCTTATATCGCCGTACTGTGCCTTGTTCGGCACATAGTCAAGATCGCATTCAGGATCGGGATTGTCCAGATTTATCGTCGGCGGATAAAATCCTTCGCGGATGGCGAGTACGCAGGCAATTGCCTCAAAGCCCCCTGATCCCGCCACGCAGTGGCCTGTCATGCTCTTTATGCTTGAAACCTTTATCCTGCGGGCGTGATCCCCGAACGCGTATTTGATCATTTTTGTTTCGGTCGGATCGTTGATCTCCGTAGAGGTTCCGTGGGCGTTATAGTACTGAACCTCTTCCGGCCTGAGTCCCGCGTCCTCAAGGGCAAGAGCGATGGCCCTGCCGCCCCCTTCGCCCGACGGGGCGGGAGATGTGATGTGGTACGCGTCGGCAGAGGCCCCGTATCCCGCGAATTCCGCGAGTATTGCCGCGCCGCGTCTTTTCGCGTGGTCTTCGCTTTCAAGGATCATGATCCCCGCGCCTTCTCCCAGAACAAAGCCGTCCCTGTCCGCGTCGAAGGGGCGGGACGCCTTTTCCGGCGTGTCGCAGCGTTTTACCGAAAGCGCCTTGAGCATCTGGAATCCCCCTATGGCAAAGGGAACTATGCAGGCCTCGGTGCCGCCCGCGACAACCACGTCACAGCGGCCGCTTCGTATCAGGTCCAGTCCCTGTCCGAGCGCGTCGGTTCCCGAAGCACAGGCCGTTACCTGCGTGTACGCGGGTCCCTCTATGCCGAAAAGGATGGAGATGTTTCCCGCCGCCTCGTTCCCTATCATAAGGGGTATGGTAAGGGGCGGCATGCGCCTGGGTCCCTGGCTAAAGAGCTTGCGGAACGCCTCGGTCGTTATCTCAAAACCGCCTATGCCGTTTCCCAGTACAATACCGGTCCGCGCCGGATCGCTTGTCACGCGCCGCCTTCCCGGCCCCTCCGGGGAATCTTCTCCCGCCGGGCCTGTCAGTTTCGCGTTTTCCAGCGCTTCCCGGGCGGCGGCGGCGGCGAACTGTGTAAAGCGGGCCATTTTCCGCGCGTCTTTTTTGTCAATCCAGCGGGAAGGATCGAAATCCTTCACCTCCGCGGCTATGGTTACGTCAAAACCGGCCGTATCAAAAGCGGTAATTCTGCCGACGCCGCTTTTTCCGGCCCTGAGCGCGTCACGGAATTCGGCGACCGAATTCCCGACGGGCGAAACAACCCCCATTCCGGTAACGACTACCCTTTTCTTTTCATTCATCCGCAGCTCCTCATTTGAAATTCGGGATTTTCCAGGGAGGCGCCGGTTTGTTCGAATGCGAATAAACCGGCGCCTCCTTAATCAGCGTTGCCCTAAATGAACATGCCTCCGTCCACAGAGATCACCTGTCCTGTAATATAAGCCGATTCATCCGATGCGAGAAACAGGGCGGCGGCGGCGACATCTTCCGGAACGCCCGCCCGCTTAAGGGGGATGAGCGCAAGCATTTTTTCCCTTGCCTCCTCATTCATCGCGGATGTCATGTCCGACATGATGAAACCTGGCGCTATGGCGTTGACCCGTACCCCGCGGCCCGCCGTTTCCCTGGCAAGGCTCTTGGTAAGTCCTATGAGGCCCGCCTTGCTTGCCGCGTAATTCGCCTGGCCGCCGTTTCCGTGCAGGCCAACCACGCTTGCCATGTTGATTATGGATCCGCTTCTCTTTCGGATCATGTCCCGTCCCAGGGTCCGCGCGGCAAGAAAGGACGCGGTAAGGTTCACGTCAAGGACCTTCTGGAAATCTTCAAGGCTCATCCTGAATGAAAGATTGTCCCTTGTAATGCCCGCGTTGTTTACCAGTATGTCAAAACCGCCCGATTCCCCGGTGAGCTTTTCGATAAGGGCCCCGGTTTCCTCAAGCCTGCCGAGATCCGCGCCCGTCCAGTGAAGACGGCCCCTGGCCCTTTCGATCCGCTCTCCAAGGTCCGAAGGCTCTTTCGTACCTATACCCCACACTTCGGCCCCCTCCGCGACGAAGAGATCCGCTATCGCCCGGCCTATGCCCCGCGACGCTCCGGTTACGAGCGCCTTTTTATTTTCCAAACGCACGCTTTTCCTCCAGCATGATCTTTATGTCGGAAACCGTCCCTGCCGGATGGCAGGGAACAGCCGCCGCGTCTTTCCACAATCCCGCGAGTGTTTTTCCCGGCCCCGCCTCAACCGCCGCGTCCAGGCCTTCCGCCGCCATGGCCGCCTCTTCTTCCGTCCAGCGTACAGGAGACGTGATCTGACGCAGGGCAAGTTCTTTCGCTTCTTTCCCCGATTCAACACGTCTTCCCGTAACATTGGAATACAGGGGAACGGAAGGATCGCGGAAGGGAACGGCGTCAAGCGCCGGACGGAATTGTTCCCTGGCGCGGGCAATGAGGGGCGAATGAAAGGGACCGGCCACCTCAAGCCGTACAAAACGCCGGGCGCCAGATTCCTTGAAACGTTCCTCCGCTTCGGCGAGCGCGGCGGCGGTCCCCGATACCACGACCTGTTTTGACGAATTGAAGTTTGCCGGGTAGAGATCGGGTATTTTCCATCCGGTTATAAGAGCCTCGACTTTTTCGGGGGCAAGTCCCAGAACGGCCGCCATGCCCCCTCCGCTCCTGTCCGCGGCTTCCTGCATCGCTTCTCCCCTGGCTTTTACCAGACGGAAACAGTCTTCGCCGCCTATTACCCCCGAAACGGCAAGGGCGGCGTATTCGCCCAGGCTGAAACCGGCGCACAGGGCCGGCTGTACGCCCCGTTCGGCAAGAAACGCCGCCGATACAAGATTCGCCAGGGTAATGGCGGGCTGGGACACATCGGTTCTTTTCAGCGTTTCCCTGTCCGCGCCGCGCAGAAAAGCCCTCATGTCCCTGTCCATAATTTCAGAGGCAATACCGAAAAGCCTCTCCGCCTCCCCGCTTCCCTCTTCAAGAAAATCAAGCGCCATGAGGGGATACTGCGCCCCCTGGCCCGGAAACAAAAACGCCGTCTTCTTGTACATATCCAGTTTACCACACAATAAGGTTTCCGCCGTAGGTCAACCCCGCGCCGAATCCCACGGTCATGATTATATCTCCCCGGCGAATTTCCCCTTTCCTGTTCAGTTCGTCCAGCGCAATGGGAATGGATGCCGCCGATGTATTGGCGTATTCCTCTATATTAAGGAAGAATTTTTCTTCACTAATGTCCAGCCGTTTCGCGGCGGCCTGAACAATGCGGGCGTTTGCCTGATGGGGCACAATCCGGCTTACGTCGTCAATGGTAATCCCTTCCAGTCTGAGGAGTTCTTCTATCGTTTCGGTTACCGCCTTCACCGCGAAATTATACACGGCCTGTCCGTTCATTTCGACATGGGGATGACTTTTCACCGTTTCGCCGTCCTTTATGGGTGAACGTCCTCCGCCGCGGCGGATAATGAGGTGTTCCGCGCCTGTCCCGTCCGCGCCCAGCACGGTCCGCAGAAGGCCGCGTCTGCCTTCGGTCCGGGTTTTTTCAACAAGCACCGCCCCCGCGCCGTCGCCAAAGAGGACGCAGAGGCTCCGGTCGTTCCAGTCTACTATGCGGGAAAGCACTTCCGTGCCTATGATCAGGGCGCGCCGCCTTTTTTCGTTGATTGAAAGCATACCCGCGGCGGTTTCGATTCCGTAAATGAAACTGCTGCAGGCGGCGTTGATGTCGAGCGCCGCGGCGTTTTTTGCCCCCAGCTTGCTTTGAACCACGCAGGCGGTGGAAGGACATCCGTAATAGTCGGGGCTGGTGGTTCCAAGGACGATAAGATCTATGGTAGGAAGAATTTCCTCAATGGTTTTTTCGGGGATATCGTCCCCCTCCGCAGCCATGGACAGGGTATTGAAGGCCGCTTCCGCGGCCAGATCGCTTCCTGCGGTATCGTCTGCCGCGATATGCCGGGCTCCTATCCCCGTATGAGACCTGATCCATTCATCGCTGGTATCGACCCGGACGGCCAGATCATCATTACTCACCCTTTGAGGAGGAACAGCTTTTCCGGTGGCTTTTATTTCAATAGCCATTTCATACCCCTTTTCCATGACAAAATGCCGTTTTTTGTCATGTTAAATATAACAAATTTCTTGAAATTGTCAAGATTTGATTATGACCCCGATCGCTTCCGGGAAGTTGCGTATCCTTGCCGTTCATATCAAAGCCTGATAGGATGAAATCTCTGTATGAAGCTTTTTGACGACAGGGAATTTTACCGCGATCTTTTTGCCGTCGCCCTTCCCATCATGCTGCAGAACCTTGTTAACGCCCTGGTCAATATGGCTGACACCATCATGATAGGCAGGCTGGGGACGGTGGAAATAGCCGCGGTCGGAATAGGGAACAATGTTTTTTTCCTGTATTCGATTATTCTCTTTGGCATTACCTCGGGCGGTTCCATTTTTACCGCCCAGTTCTGGGGCAGGCGGGATATTCGGGGGATACGGAGAAATACCGGTTTTTGCCTGCTCCTCAACTTTACAGCGGGCCTTCTTTTTACGCTGGCGGCGCTCCTCGCGCCGGAAGAAATACTGCGAATCTACTCCCGCGATCCCCTGGTAATAGCGGCGGGCGGCGTGTATCTCAAAACGCTTGCCCCCTCTTTTATTCCCTTCGCGGTAAGCCAGGTCTTCTTTTTGACCCTCCGCTCAATTGAAGAGGTCCGCGTTCCCCTTATAGGCACCTTTATCGCCCTTGGCATCAATGTGGTGTTCAACTACTTTCTGATTTTCGGCGCCGGGCCTTTTCCCGCCATGGGGGTGCGGGGAGCCGCCGCCGCCACCGTCATGGCGCGGGTGGTGGAGACCGTGTTTTTAATCGCGGTAAGCTACGGCGGGAAATACGCCCTTGCCGGAAACTTCCGGGAACTCACCGCCTTTAACGCCGCCTATGTGCGGCGCTTTTTCAGTATCTGCCTTCCGGTTATCTTCAACGAGATCATCTGGTCTTTGGGTGTAACCATTGAAAACATCATCTTCGCGCGGACCGGCACCAGCGCCATTGCCGCGTTTAACATTACCAGTACCGTTTCCCAGCTTACCTGGGTTCTCTTTATAGGGCTGGGAAACGGCGTGGGTGTACTCATAGGCAAAAGGATAGGCTCGGGCGATGAACGGAGAGCGCGCGATTACGCGGCCCGTATCGTGCGCTTTGCCCCCATGCTTGCCGTTGGGGCGGCCTTCGTGCTTGTTCCCGTGTCGCGCCTTCTGCCTCTCGTCTTCAATGTCGACAGTTCCGTGTTTGCCGGCGCCGCCCTTATGCTCATCATCCTTGCCGTCTCGTATCCGTTCCGCGCCTTTAACATGAGCATGGTGATAGGAATATGCCGCGCCGGCGGGGATACGGTGTTCTGCGCGTTCTACGACAATTTTTTTATGTGGTGCTTTGCCCTGCCCGCCGCCGCGGCCGCCGCCTTTATTTTCAAAGCGCCGGTCTGGGTCATTTACCTCTGTGTCTCCTCGGAGGAATTTTTAAAGGTACTGCTGGGCCTTTCCCGCAGCCGGTCGGGAAAGTGGCTGCACAATGTAACAACGGGAATATAAAAAACCGCCCGAAGGCGGTTTTCGCGGGAAACTTCCCAAAACCGAAGTTTGAAGGATCCCCGGACGGCGCCGATTAACGCGCGGCCAACCGGCGCTTCCTGCCTCAGGCGACGTAGACTTCCAGAAGCCGCTGCCGCGAAGGGTGCTGCAGCCGTTTTATGGCCTTCTTTTCAATCTGGCGTATCCGTTCCTTGGTAAGATTGAAGCGTTCGCCTATTTCCTTGAGGGAAAGTGGGACGGTGTTTCCCAGGCCGTAACGGTAACGGATAATGTCCGCCTCTTTTTCGTTGAGGGTTTTCAGCACCATTTCTATATCCTCTTTAAGGGCGTATTCAATGGCGTGTTCATCCGGCGACTGGTAGTTTTCATCCTCTATGAAGTCCCCCAGAATGGATGTGTCCTTGCCCGAATAGACGGGATTTTCAAGGGAAACAAGCCCCCGCGAAATCTTCACCAGATCCGCCACATGGGAAGCGTCCATGTTAAGAAGCCTTGCTATTTCCTGTATCTCGCTGTCCGCCCCGGCGCCTTCCTGAATCAGCTTCCTTGTCTTTTCAATCTGGACCATCTCGTTTGCCCTGTTAAGGGGCAGCCGTATCATCCGGGATTTTTCGCAGATTGCCTTCAGAATCGCCTGGCGTATCCACCATACCGCGTAGGAGATAAAGTGGTATCCCTTGTCAACATCGTAACGGTCAATGGCGTTTATGAGGCCTATGTTTCCTTCGCTGATAAGATCCGAAAGGGGCAGCCCCTGTCCCTGATATTTCTTTGCCACGTTGACGACAAAACGCAGATTCCCCCTTATCAGGCTGTTTTTGGCTTTCTGATCGCCTCTTGCCGCGCCTCTCGCGGCGTTCTCTTCCTCTTCCCTTGTCAAAAGGGGAATTTGGTTGATTTCCTTCAGGTACTGGGAAAGAACGTTGCTTTCGAGGTTTTTCCTCATCCGGGTTTCGGTTTTCTTGCCTTTAGTCGCGGTCATGTACCCTCCTTGCCAGGTTATCAATATATTAGCAATAACCGTGCCAAACTCCTGTTTTCCGCGTAAAAAATGGATCGTCTAATTCCTTGTATTACAACGAATTAGAAAAAAAATGATCTTTTCAAAGGGACTATTCTTTCCATTTGAAATACCCGGAGCCTTTCGGGTCCTATTATGACACGATCTTCAAAAATCACCGTAAAAACGTGTCATAATAGCCCATTTTATAACCCGAAGGCCTGTTTTGGGGATCGCGGCCTTTCAGTGCATATACCCGGCGGATTTTTCAGGTCTCTTGGGGTTTGGGATGTTGAATTCGGAATTGCCGAATTTTTTTCCGATTGTTCTTGACCTTATCATGAAAATTTTTGTATATTCTCTATATTCATCTACTCACATTTTTAACAAACGGAGGAATAATATGAAGGTAAAGCCCTTGAATGATCGGGTGTTGGTCAAACTGGAAAAGAACGAGGCGAAAACCGCCGGAGGTATCATCATTCCCGATACCGCCCAGGAAAAGACCCAGACCGGTTTGGTGGTTGAAGTGGGACCGGGAACCGAAAAGGATCCCATTACCGTCAAGACAGGACAGAAGGTGATGTACGACAAATATGCCGGAACACAGGTCAAGATTGACGGCGAGGATCACCTGATCCTCAAAATGTCCGACATTATCGCGGCTATCGAATAAACGGCCGGTCTGCCGGTCACTGTACACGCCCGGTTCGTAAAGCCGGGCGTTTTTTTTATGCCCGCCCGGTCCCGTCACGGGTCCGTACAGTCCCGTCACGGGTCCGCACGGTCCCGCTACGGGTCCGCATGGTCGCCCCGCTACGGGCGTCCGGCGCCGGTGAGCCGTCTGAGTTCCATCTGTACGGTGAGGTTTTCAGGATCAAGATCCCGCGCATATTCAAGAACGCGGCGGCTTTCTTCGGGACGGCCCATGACGCCGAAGCAGCCGGCTATGCGAAGCTGGAGCCGCGCGGCCTCCGCCCTGTTGACGCCGCTTTTTTCCATCGCCGATACGGCGGTTTCGTAACGGGAAAGGGCGGCCGAGGGTGAACGGCGCGCCTCCATGATAAGGCCAAGGTTTGCGGGAGCCTGCCATACGCTTTCCGGCACGGCCGAAAGGGCTTCTTCGGCCCTGTCGAGGTTTCCTTCCGCAATGAAGGAGATGGCCCTGTGCAGGGAAAGCCAGGGTCCGTTTATACCGCGGTTTTCGGCGGTCCGGACAAGCCGGGATGTTTCGCCGTATTCCCGCTGATGGTCGAAGTACCAGGCCGCCCACCGGTACAGTTCCCGCGCGCCGGGATGGCGGCCCAGGAGCAGCCATGTTTCCCCGGTGACGCGGCCGGGGATCCACAGTTCTTCCCGGCGGCGAAGCAGTTCCAGATCCAGAAACGGATCCGTTTTCAGGGCCGCGTCGTCCAGAACGGCCAGCGCCTGCGGAAGGGGAAGCAGCCGGGTGTACCGGATAATGCCGAAGCGGAGGGCGTCCGTGTGTGGGCCCGGACCGGCCGGCTCCGTAAAACCGGCGCCGCGCTCCGCGTAGAGCCGTTCGAGCCATGCCGCCGCTTCCGCGCCGTCCGACACGGCGGCAAGGTTGTAGAGGCTTCGGACGCGGACCGCCCCTGAAACCGGCGCGGCAGGCGCGGCGGACGCCGCCTGTACCGCGGAGTCCGCCGTTCTTTCCGGCGAAACCAGCGCTTTCCAGATGTTCCCGGCCGCCTCATGATAACCGGCAAGCCACAGAGAGTCGGCCTCCCGAATCAGCGCGTTTTCCCCTTCAAGCCGCGAAAAAATACCCGCCGCCCTCAGCGGGTCTCCAAAATCGTAGTAGTATTCCGCGGCAAAGCGGAGAAAGGCAGGACTGCGGGCGCGGATAGTTTCCCCGCCATCCGCGAGTATGATGCGGGCCGCCGCCTCCCGCACATCGCCGTTCAGAATGTCGAGAATGGCAAAATTGACGATGAGCGCTTCGGCTTCTTCGGCGGCCATTCCGCCTGAAACAAGGGGAAAAGCGCCGGAAAAAAGGGCTTCAAGGCGCGGGGAAGCGCGGGCCCTTTCGATGTTCCGCATGTCCCCCTGGAGGATACGGACGGCCAGGACAAGGGGGCTCGACGCGCCGTCTTCCAGAAGCAGGATGCGCTTCCGCAGTTCTTCGGCCGGAATCCCAATCATGGGGGAATCGTGAACAAGGGCGGCGGCGGCCAGGGCGGCCAGAGGCCGGGAATAGGGAAAATCGTCCGCCGCCTTTCGCGCGGCATCCCGGTAGGCGTTCAAAAAACGGGAGCCGCGTCCTGAAAGCGCCCGCCTTCTTTTCAGGAGCGAAAGCCGGGATTCGACCCCTTCCGCCCGCTTTTCAAGCCGGTTAAGAATGCGCTCAAGCTGATCCGGATCCGCTCCGGCGCCGGCAAGCGCGTCGAATTCCCCAAGGGAACGGCTCCACGATACTGTCCGGGGATCTTCTTCACGGTAAAGCCCGGATCGGATAAAGGACATGACCGACAGGACCCCAAGCGGTACGCTTATCAGGGCCGAAAGGACAAGGCCGGAAATAAAAACCGCCCGTAGCAGGCGGCCCTGAAACGGGTCTAAGCCTTTGGGCACGGCTTTTCTTCCAGCGCCCTGCGGACGCTGTCCAGTACGCCGTTGACAAAGCGGTAGGAATTTTCGGAGCCGAATTCCTTTGAAATGCCTATTGCCTCGTTGATGGTGATGGAAGGGGCAATATCGGTCTGAAACATCAGGGTATACACGCTCATTCTAAGGACGGCAAGATCGACCCGGTTAAGCCGCGAAATGTCCCAGTTTTCAAGATGGGCGCGGATCATGGCGTCGACAGTTTCAATATTTTCTATGGTGCCCAGTATCAGAAGCCGGGAAAAATCGGAGATCCCCTGATCCAGCGAAAGACCTTTTTCCCCAAGCCAGGCAAACTGCAAAAGCTCCCTTACGGGAACTTTTACCGCGTCCCAGGAGTACAGCGCCTGAAAAGCCAGAATTCGTCCTTTTCTGCGGGAGGCCATTACCAGACGATCTGATCCATGATTCTTTTGTATTCCCTGTTGTTGTCCGGATCCTCATAGGTTCTTCCCGCCCGCAGTTCCCGCGTCAGTTCCTCGGTTGCCTGCTGGAGTACCGCCATTTGCCGTTCCTGCAGGAGGGTATTGCCTATGTAATCGCGGACCGTATAGGGGGTGCCGAGCTGGAAAATGTCGTCAAGCTGCAGGGCCTTCATCTCGTAGGTTTCGGAAACCTTGATGATCCTGAAAAACTGACCGTTATCCAGCAGTCTGGAAACTTCCCCCTGCTTCATGCTGAAGGCGGCGGTGACAAAATCGGCCCCCATCATCTGTTGTGTCTGCATGTCTTTCTGGATGTATTCGTCCTTGTAGCTCTGGTAGCCCGCGTTCGCGCTCGGGGAACGGGCGCCGTTGACTTTTTCATCGAATTTCGCGGGACTGGAACCTATTTCCCTTACCAGTCCCTCGGCTGTCCGCCGGGCGTCCGCGGCGTTGCTGCCATAGGGAATCTGCAGCATGGAAAACCGGATCACGTCGGGGCGGACAAACTGCGCCTTGAGAAGATCGTAGGTCTTTACAATGTCGTCCTCGGTCGGTTCCGTAAAGGATTTGAGCACGTTTTCCTTTTTAAGGTTGAGGTATTTGTTGGCGACAAGCTGACGCCTTACCTGATCGCGGAAGGCGGGCAGTTCAAGGCCGTACTGGTTTCGCACCGCGGTGGCGAATTCCGCTTCCGTAGGCTGGCGTCCCCCTATGTTTCTGGACAAAAGGGCGCGAAGCTGGTCAAACTGCTGGTTCACCTCGTTTTCGCTTATGGCGACCTTGTCCCGTTCGGCCGCCTGGAGAACCAGTTTTTCGTTGATCATCATGTCCAGAATCTGCCTGCGCAGTTCCGGCGTAAGGGCCCTGCCGGAAGATTTTTCGGTCCTTTCAACCTCGGAACGGTACTGTTTTACCGTAATAACCTCGGTCTTGATCAAATTCACCTTCGCAATGGGCTGAAGCTGCAGATCCTGGGCAAAAGCCAGCGTCCCGAACATCCCCACAATAACAAAAAACAGCTTTTTCATACGCATACCTTCAATAATACTATATATGCTTATAAAAAATAAGCACCCGCCCGAAGTTACAAACGCCCCGCGCCCTGTTCATTACCCTGTTCAAGAACCGCCCTGATCCTTCGTACCCCGGCCGATGAGGACTGTTCCTTCTGGATGACGAAGGTTCCCATGGTTCCGGTCCGTTCCACATGGGGACCGCCGCAGACTTCCCTTGAAAAGATCCCGGAGGATCCGTCCCCGATGGTGTAGACCTTGACCCGTGATTCGTACTTTTCGCCGAAAAGGGCGACGGCCCCGGCGGCCCTGGCATCTTCAAGGCTCATGACCGCCATTGTTACGGGAAGATCCTTTTCGATCTGCCCGTTGACAATATCCTGGACTTTTCCAATTTCGTCCCTGGTCATGGGGGCGTTATGGGAAAAATCGAAGCGCATACGTTCGGCGGTGATATTGGACCCCTTCTGCGCGACATGATCCCCCAGGACCATGCGGAGAGCCTTGTGCAGAAGGTGGGTAGCCGTGTGGTACTTTACCGCCATTTCGCCCTGATCCCCAAGCCCCCCCTTGAAGGCCTGCCCGCCCTGGGACCGGGAAAGTTCCTGATGTTTTTTGAACGCCAGGTCAAATTCTTCCCGGTTCACCGTCATGCCGTGCTCCCCCGCCAGTTCCTGGGTAAGCTCTATGGGAAAGCCGTACGTGTCGTAAAGCATGAAGGCAAGGCGGCCGGGGATGATCTTCCGGGGATCTTTCTTTAGATTGGGGAGGAGCTTTTCAAATTCACGCTCCCCCTTCTGGAGCGTCTCAAGGAATTTCGCCTCCTCGTTGTCGAGTTCCGTGGTTATGAAGGCGCGGTTCCGCTCCAGTTCGGGGTAGGGACCCCTCATCTTTTCGATAACGATGCCGGCAATGGGGGAAAGAAGGGGGAACGGCATGCCAAGCCGCCTGCCGTGACGCACCGCCCGCCGTACAAGCCGGCGCAGCACATAGCCCGCGCCAACATTTGAGGGACTTACCGCCCTTGGATCTCCCAGAATAAAGGCCGCCGAACGGATATGGTCGGCGATGATCCGTATGGACACGTCCCGCGCGGGATCGTCCCCATAGGCGCGGCCCGCGGCCTTTTCTATACCGGCGATGATGGGGGCGAAGATGTCCGTATCGTAAACCGACGCCTTCCCGTTGAGAATGGTAACGGTCCGCTCTATGCCCATGCCGGTATCCACGCACGTGCGGGCAAGGGGTTCGTAGATCCCCGGAGCGCCGTCGTCTCCCGGAACGGTCTTGTTGTACTGCATGAAAACATCGTTCCAGATTTCAAGCCATTTGCCGCAGGAGCAGCCGGGTTTGCATTCGGGACCGCAGGGGGCTTCCCCCACATAGTAGAACATTTCCGAATCGGGGCCGCAGGGACCCGTGCTGCCCGCGGGACCCCAGAAGTTGTCTTCCCAGGGCAGATACGCGATGCGGTTTTCCGGAATGCCAAGGCTTTTCCAGACGGCGGCGGATTCCTCGTCCCGCTCTATATCCCCCCTGCCTTCGAACACCGTGACCCCGAGCTTTTCCAGGGGAATGCCCAGCCACCGGGGGGAGGTAAGGAATTCAAAACTCATGCCGATGGCCCCTTCCTTGAAATAGTCCCCCAGAGACCAGTTGCCCAGCATTTCGAAAAAAGTCAAATGGCTTCCGTCGCCCACCGATTCTATGTCTCCGGTACGTATGCATTTCTGGTAATCGGTTAAACGCCTCCCCGCCGGATGTTCTTCGCCCAGAAGATAGGGAACCAGAGGATGCATCCCCGCGGTGGTAAAGAGCACCGTAGGATCGTTGTCGGGAAGCAGGGACTTTCCCTCGATACGGACGTGTCCCTTTGCTATAAAAAAATCAATGAATTTACTGCGCAGTTCGTCGGCATTCATGGAAGCATGATACCATAAAAAAGACGGGAAAACAATGCTGCATTTACCGGCAATGCTCATTTCAGATTAATCACTAACCACGGATGAAGAGAGGAATTTACCACTAACCTCACGAACCACACCAAACCAACAACACCAACCGGTTTAACGGACAATTCTGATGATTTCCGCTTTGGGGAAAGCATGAAAATTAGTGGTTGCCTTCCTCATTCCCATTCGTGCGGTTCGTGAGGGGCTATCCGCAGAGCGGATAGCTAGTGGTTAAAATGAGAATTGCTCTCAGGCCCCTCGCGCCTTGGAGTTTTCGCTCCGCGAAAACTCCCCAGCCGAAGGCAAAGCGCCGGCTTTGCCTTCGGCCCTTCACTACTTCCCTTCCTCTGTGGTATACTGGGACCCATGAAAACCGGAATAATCGTGTCCATGTTTCTTTTCGCCGTTTTGTTTTTTTCCTGTCAGGGGCCCAAACCCAACCCGAACATGCTTGCCGACAGGGACCCCATATCCATGGGAACTATGGAACTGGAACTGGAGAAGATCCTTTCATCATCGCTGGAAAAAAAGGAAGCCACGGTGTTTTTCGCGCCCCGCACCGATTCGGTGTACCTCCAGTTCAGGTATCAGAGCATCACGTACCGTCAATATTGGGACAGGGCGGGAAGGGCCGCCTTTGCGGCCGCCCTGGCAAAGTACCGGAAAGACTATGAGGATCATAATCTTGGGCTTGCCCCCGCAAAGGCAAGCCGCGCCTACGGGACCCTCGTGGGGTATACCGAATGGGGCCAGGTGAACATCAGCGTCTTGATGAGCGCCAAAGCCAATCCCCGCATGGAACTGGGATACCGCTTCAGCGGCGGGAGTCCCTATTTTACCGTTCTCCAGCGCAGGGCGGATGATATAAGCGGAATGTCGTCTTCCGATGTTACACGGGAGTCCCTTACCATACGATCCTATTTTACCCGCGCCCAGGCGGGGGAACTGGAGACCCTCTTCAATCAGGACTACCTGCTTTCGCTCATAGGCGGAATAAACGCAATCCGCACTACGGAAATTCCGGCGGATGTCTATACCGAAGCGGAATAAACGGTTACAATGGAACAGACAAAACGGAATTAATCAAAAAAGGAGGTTCTTGTGTATAAAATAAGGATGATAGTGCTGTCGTTTACCGCGGGATGCGCCCTGCTGTGGAGTTTGTGCGCATGCGCCGGGGCGCCTGCCGCCGTCGCCGGCGGTCCGGGAGCGGAAGACGCCGAAAGGAAAGCGGCCGCGGCGGTGAACGCCATGAACGGAGGGGGAGGGCGGAATGCCACCTCCGGCGGTTCTTCGCAGGCGTCCGCCGGGCAGACAGGCGGAGGCGCCGCCGGGCAGACGGGCGGAGGCATCGCAGGGCAGACAGGCGGAGGCGCCGCAGGGCAGACAGGCGGAGGCGCCCGGCCGGCCTGGATTGATTCCCCGGATTCGGTCTTTGCCCGCGGAAGTTATGTCGCCGCGGTCGGCTACTCTTCCGACAGAAACACGGCGGAAAAGAGCGCGCTTGCCAATCTTACCGCCCTCTTTGGCCAGTCCATACAGGCGGAACTCGCGGCGGTGACGCGGTACTCCGAAGTTGTCGCAAACGGCGCCCTGGTATCCGTCTCCGACAACTCCCTTACCAACGCCATAAAGACATCCGTACAGCTTGACTCGCTTGTAGGGGCCGAAATCAGGGATTACTGGTATGACGGCGAATCGACTCATTACGCGGTGGCCGTTATGGAACGGGCGAAAACCTCGGCGCTCTACACAGACATGATACGCTCCAACGAGACTATCATAACGGATCTTGTGAACATGAGTGATGCCGAAAAGAATTCCCTGGACGGGTACTCACGCTACATTCTGGCCGCGACCATTGCCGACGCGAACCGGGCCTTTGCCAATGTGCTTGCCGTGGTCGGAACGTCGAATTCCGGGATAAATACGGCCGGCATGAGGAAGGGCGACGATCTCAGGATTGAGGCGGCAAAGATAACGGGAAACATTCCCATTTCCGTCACCGTTACGGGGGACAGGGCGGACCGGCTCAAGGGGGCCTTTGCCGCCGTGATCAACAAACAGGGGTTTAGAAGCGGGGGCGTCAATTCACGCTACGCGCTTAACGCCGTGGTCACTCTTGCTCCTGTCGAGCTTCCCAACCAGCAGAATAAATTTGCACGGTACACCGTTGACGCGAACCTTGTGGATACGTCTACAGGCGGCGTTCTTCTGCCGTATGCCATAAACGGACGCGAAGGGCACATAAGCCAGCCTGAGGCCGAAAACCGGGCGATTATGGCGGCCGAAAGAAAGATAAACGGGGAATATGGAAAGCTGTTGTCGGATTATCTTGGCAGCCTTCTGCCCAAAAAGCAGTAACAGGACGGGCGAAGCGGGATTGATCATCGCCGCCAAATTGGACTTTGATTCCGTCTGTGGGGTACATACCCAAGAGCCCGCTTGCGCGGGGGAGCCTTGGGGCGGTTACCTGTGGTAACGTCTGCGAAATGTGGTATGTATCCCCACATACAATCACATACCTCTCGGAACGAAGATACCCAGGGGCTTGCTCCTGGGTATCTTCGTTAAATGGCCGGTTGAATATGACAAAAACAAGTACGCCGTGTTTTATAGAGTTTGTTCCATCACAAACAAACATAAACAAAGTTTGCGCGCCAACCGGGTTTTGGAACAAGCTCAAGTATCGTCTTCTTCCATCTTTTTCAGAAAATCTTCCGGCAGAATAGCGGGGATGGAAGATCCGGTAAAATCATCTATATTCCGTGTTATAATATAATCGGCGCTGACAGCTTTCGCGCATTCGGTTTGCAGACAATCTTCCAGATCATCAAAATTTTCATTCTTAAGCGCTTCAACAAGATGACGCTTTTGAACACCGGCAATCTCTATAAAATCACAAAGTCCCAATAGCATCCTTTTTCTTTCATCAGAGGAAAACTGCTTGCGGAGTATGTAAAAAATATTGGTAATGCTATGCGACGCTACATATCCATCGCACTTTCTCTGGAAGCAATACTGAAATACCGTACTTGCAATATCCCCATAGGGCATGCGGGGAATTAAATGGTCCAAAATGATATTGGTATCAATGAGTACGACCATACCGCTCATCCCGGTAATCAGCCAATGCTTTCCGGTAATCGAAATCAGTGGGGAGTTTCCCTTTGTATTTCATAAATGTCTGGAACCCGGCCTTGCGTTTATCAGGAATCTGCCCCGCCGCTTCGTCATCCTGCCCCTGACCGGTTTTTTTTACAGGGTGGAGAAAGGCAACGACCACTTCATACGGTTCATGTATGGAAGAAACTGAACCGGCGTCTATTTTGACCATATCGCCGCCGTTATAGACCCCTTTTACCGCAACCACAGCTCCTCCAATGCCGCCTGCCATCCTGAATCCAATATAGGCTTTTTTACGCTATTCGACAAGGTATCGATACCAATTTGGACCTTACCCCATCTGGTAGACACAAAAACAAGCGGGAAAAGATTGAATCCCTACAAACACCCCTTGGCAATACAATATATATACTGTATATTATAACCATGACGGCAAAGCAGGTTATGGACAAACTGAGAGAAAACGGCTGGATGTTGAATCGGATCAACGGTTCCCATCATGTGTTTGTCAAAGCCGGCTGCCGTCCTGTCTCTGTTCCTTTTCATGGGAATAAGGATATAGGAAACTTGGCAAAAAGGATCCTCAAAGAAGCGGGGATTGAACAGGGGGGAATATGATCTACTATTGCATCATTGAAAAAGAAGGGGATGAATATATAGCCCAGTTCCCGGATATGTCTAATATCGTTACCTGCGGGTTTTCTCACGAGGAAGCCCTGGCAATGGCGAAGGAAGCCCTAGACGGCTGTCTTGAAGCCGATATTTCCCAGGGGAATGCAATTCCCCCGCCTGTTTGTAAAGACGGGTATCCGGTAACGGTTGCGCCTCATATTGCCCTGTCCCTCCGGCTCCGGGAAC
>JAIRXH010000162.1 GCA_031268385.1 Treponema sp.
GAAGGATATTTATTATCACCCCATTTCAGGGCCTTATCGTTCTATTTCTTTGTATTATAAGGAATTACCTGTTTTCAGGGAAACGCCCTTGATTATCAAATTCAATAATAAATAACAACAAGAAACGACGCAACGTGTTCATAGTGTTTGTCTCCTTGGTTTGTTTGATGGTAGTTAGTGTAGCACGGGGAACTGTGCCTGTAAAGGGATAAAACCGCTTTGCGGGTTTTATCCCTTTACAGGCCCTTGTACCAGAGACCGCAAGGGGGGTATGCTTGGGGTAACGCTGATTAACTTGTGGCCGGACTAAAGTCCGCAATCAGCGTCCTATGGTTTTATCTGAAATTCACAAGCGGTTCGGCCGTAAGGAGAAAAAATGGACTTTGTAAAGGAAATGAGGGAAAAGGCCAGAAAGATGGGGAAGCATCTCGTGCTTCCCGAAGGAACGGAAAGCCGTACCATCAGGGCCGCGAGAATCATCATCGATGAAAAACTCGCCTCCTCCGTTACCCTTGTGGGAAAGGAACAGGCGGTGCGGGAGGCGGCCAAAAAGGAGGGGGTCGACCTTGCCGGCATAACGGTTACCGATCCCGGATTTTCCCCCCTGCTTGAAAAATACTCTGGCGAATACTACGAACTGCGCAAGCACAAGGGTATGACGGCGGAACAGGCCGCCCTTGACATACGCGCTCCCCTCCGCTGGGGCGCCATGATGGTGCGCCTTGGCGGGGCGGACGCCATGGTGGGCGGGGCGGAAAATACCACCGCCGACGTGCTGCGGGCGGGGCTTGCCATCATCGGCACGACACCCGGCTTGAAGACCGCCTCCTCCTGCTTCGTAATGCAGACCAGGGACAGATCCTGGGGGAAAGACGGCGCGCTCATCTTTTCCGACTGCGCGGTGGTGCCCGATCCGGCGGCGGAACAGCTCGCCGAAATCGCCGTGAGCGCGGCGCAGTCGTGCCGGGAATTTCTGGGGACAGAGCCGGCCGTCGCCCTGCTTTCGTTTTCCACCAAAGGTTCAGGCGGGGATCATCCCGCTGTACAAAAGGTAAAGGCCGCCCTGGATCTGGTCAGGGCAAAGGCGCCTGGTCTCCTCATCGACGGGGAACTTCAGGCCGACGCGGCGCTGGTTCCGGCGGTTACCGACAAAAAGGCCCCCGGAAGTCCGGTACGGGGCAGGGTGAATACCCTTGTGTTCCCCGACCTTGGGGCGGGCAACATAGGGTACAAACTGGTTCAGCGGCTGGGCGGGGCCGAGGCCTTCGGTCCTTTCCTCCAGGGCTTTGCCAAACCCATAAGCGATCTTTCGCGGGGAGCGTCGGTAGACGACATCGTGGTAACCTGTGCGGTTACCCTTTCGCGGGCACAGTAGAGTTGGGGCTGCCGCAGTTTCCGGGATTTCCGGATCAGATTAAAAAACAGGAAGCGTATCGTGAAAGTCAAAACAAAAAACGCCGGGGGCAGGGAAAAATTCAACAGCGCGATTCAGGCGGGACAGATGCGGGATTACAAAAAAGCCGTCCTGCTTCTGGAGGAGTTGATTTCCGCCTTTGAGGCCCCTCCCCGGGCTTATCTTTACCTGGGCCGCTCCTTCCACGCCGAGGGAGATTATTCGCGGGCCCTTGCCGCCTTTAACGATTATATCCGCCTTGAAAGCGGCGCCTGGGAGGGGTATTTCTTCGGCGGAAGAACCTACCTCACCATAGGAATGCCCCACAAGGCCATGCCTGTCCTCCGCAAGGCCCTTGAACTCAACCCCGAAAACCCCGCGGTCACAGCCATGCTGGGCATGGCGTGTCTGAGGGCGCGCCATTCGGCGGAAGCGGTCGATCTGCTCCAGAAGGCCGTTGAAACCGCCTCGGAGGCGGAACTGCCCCGCACGGAACAGCGGCGCATCTACCGGGCCTATGTCAACGCCCTGCTTGTCCGGGGTATACGGCTCTGCCGGAACGAAGAATACGATCTGGGGATACAGATGCTCCGCTTTGTCCTTGCCAATTCGGATGCCAAAGAGGAAGACGGGAAGCGGCGCGGAAAAAAAGACCGGCGGGAAGGCGGGGGCAGCACCCTCCTCCGCCTGGAACTGGGCCGGGCCTGCGGGGAAACGGGACTTCTGGAAGAGGCGCTGGAACACTACACGGAAGCCCTTAACCGTGCACCCGGAGACCAGAGGATCCGCTGGTACCGGGCCTCCATCCTCATGTCCCTGGGAGAAAAGACCGAAGCCCTCAAGGACATTGAACGGATCAGGGCGGTGGATTCCGGCCTTCCCGATCTGCCCTGGAACAGCGAGCTTGTCGATCTGTACATGATACGCGCCTTTCTTGAAACGGGTGAATGGCGAAGGGCCGCCGACGCCTGCCGTGACTGGATCAAACGCCGGGGCGGGAGCGCCATGGTGCATTCCCTTTACGCCGAAGCCCTGCGCAGCCTTTCGGACTATACGGCGGCCCTTAACCACCTTGAAAGGGCGGAAAAACTTGAAGGGAGGGACCTGTATCTGTGGTACCAGACCATTCTGACGGCCTGGGAAGGTGAAAACTGGAAGATTCTTGGAAGGGCGCTGCGCATGGCCGATTCCCTCAAGGGCGACGGGGATATTGTCAAACGCTTTTCCATACTGCTGGAGGCGAAAACGGGGAAAGACGATGAAAAGATCATCGGCCTTCTGCAGAACGCCATACGGACACTGGGTCCCGAACCTGAACTTATGTACGCGCTGGGCGAACGTTACCTGAAAACAGGGCTTCCCCGCCTGGCGTTAAGCTGGTTCAGAAAAACTTCGGGCATCAGGGAACGGCACGAACGTTCCCGCCTGGGCGAAATAGCCGCGCTGGAGGCGCTGATCCTTGAGCCCGAAGGCGGACTTCCGCCGCCGGGGAAGAAGGACGGAGGCGGCGCGGGAAAACGGGAAAAGGGATTCCAGGGACTGTTGGCCGCGGCGGAACGTCAGGCCGGAAAGGCCGAAAGGCCGAAAGGAGGGGAGGCGGCCGGGAATTCCCGGGCCGAAGAGCTCAGGACGGCCTACGACGGCTATGTACGGCTGTGGCCCGACAATTATGTCATACGGAGGGAACGGGCCCTGTACCTTGTCCGTACCTTTGAATATGAGGAGGCGGTGCCGGAACTGGAGGCGTTGTTGACATGGGAGCCTTCAAACCAGAGCCTTCGCCGGGTACTGGCCTATGGGTACCGCAAGACGGGCCGTTTCCGGGAAGCGGCGGTCTTTCTCAAGGGACTCCTCAAAGAACGGCCCCGGAGCGTGGATCTTCTTATCGAATATTCAGGCTGCCTTGAACGGGCGGGTGCCGTTTATTACGCCAGAGCGGTACTGGAAAAGGCCATGCCCTCCTTTGGCAGGGCGCCTGAAATCCCCCTCGCGCTGGGGCTCCTTTACTACCGGGAAAACAGGCTGGAACGGGCTTTCGATCTGCTGCGGGAAGCGGCGGCCCGAAATGTCCGCGATCCCCGCCCCTACAGGTGGATGGCGACGCTGGCCCGCAGGTCGGGCGATGCCGCGGGGGCGGCCACATTCGAAGAGGAGGCCGAAAGAAGGACACAACGGTGAACCGGGGTTCGCGGACCCGGCGGGCGGGGTGTCATTTTTGCCATAATAGCAGTTGCGAACAGTTGCAAAATACGGTAAAATGCTATAGTTTAGTACAGGAGGATAAAACATGGCTGTAAACAAGGCTAAAGAGCTTTTCGAGGCCTATGCCCAGGACGAGCTTCCCAAGGATCAGGGGTACATTGTATCTTCTTTTTTCAGTGAAAATTCCGCGTATTCCATATATGAGGTAGTTTCCTATTCGGGGGTCAAGGCGATTTATTTGACCGATACGGGCCTGACCTTTCAAACCAACGGGAAGAAACTGCACATTCTCATAGAACCGGCAAGTTACCCCAACAAGGCCATGGAGCCCTATGTGCGGAACAACCTCGAACAGATACCCAAGCGCTTTAACGAGCTTGACATCATCGTCGCAAAGAACGAGTCACGGATCATGATCGCGAAGGCGCCCATCGATTCTTTTTCTTCTTTTACCATACTGCGGCCCACGGGCATCAATTTCGCCCTGGTATTCTACAATCTGCCCGATCTTTACGAGTCGCTCAACACGTTCTTTGAGAGAACCTTCAACAAGGAAGCGGGAATACCCCAAGTCGACGCGAAAAAGGGCGCCAAAAAAATCGTGGAGACCATTGAAAAGACCCTGAATTTCAAGGGAGATTAC
>JAIRXH010000040.1 GCA_031268385.1 Treponema sp.
ATAAAGAAAATTCGCGGTGAAACTGCGAATTTTCTACTTTGCAGCCTGCCAAAACAGGCGTTTAATCGGGATTTTTGACACGACTAGTGTTAAAAATCCACTTTTTCAACAGCCTGTTACAGATGTGTTGCAAGGAGTTATACCATGTCCAACCGGTCGCTTGTAGAAAAAACCCTTGAATCGGGGGGAGGGATCTTCCGGCTGAATCCTGTCTTTGTTCCCCGGCCCTTCGGCAAGGCCGGGCGGAGGCTCAAGCTGCACCCGGACGACTATTACGCGCTGGGGCTTGAACGCGGTTCAATAAAGGAGCGGTGGTTTTCTTCCACCATTGCCGCCCAGAATGGTCCGCTGGCGGCCGCGGACGAGGGGATGAGTTATGTGGCCGCGAGTTATGAAAATGACGAAAAATTCAGCCTGAAGGAAGCTGTCGATCTTCTGGGCGCCGGTATTGTCGGGGAAGAACTGATGAAAAAATACGGCGGCTGGCCCATGTATTCAAAATTTTTCGACTATAACAATCCCCTCTTCCATCATGTGCACCTCATGTTTGAGGACGCCGGGCGGGTCGGCAAGCTCGGCAAGCCTGAATCGTACTACTTTCCCAGGCAGTTGAATAACCATACGGGCGAATTTAACGCCACCTACTTCGGGTTCGATCCCGGCGCCAAACCGGAGCAGGTCAAACAGCGCCTCCGCGATTACAACAGGGGCGATAACCGCATCACCGAATTGTCCCGGGCGTACAGGGTGGAACTTGGGACGGGCTGGTACACGCCGGCGGGGGTTATCCACGCTCCGGCTTCCGTGCTTACCTATGAACCGCAGTGGAATTCGGACGTGAATTCGGTTCAGGAAAATGTCGTCTCGGGTGAAATATACCCAAGGGAATTCCTCGTGGCCGAATGTCCCCCTGAAAAAAAAGAGGACATCGACTACATTTTCGGCCTTCTTGACTGGGAAAAAAACATCGATCCCGATTACAAAAAGCACTATTTCAGGCCGCCTGTAACCGTTGTTTCCGATTCCGCCCATACGGAAAAGTGGGTTTCCTATGCCAACGACTATTTCGGCGCGAAGGAGTTGACGGTTGAACCGGGAAAAAGCGTCACGGTAAGGGACGGGGCGGCGTACGGTCTCATCTGCATACAGGGCCGGGGTACGATAGGCACATTCATCATTGAGGCCCCTACCCTGCTCCGTTTCGGGCGGCAGAGTACGGATGAATTTTTTGTCAGTGAAGGCGCGGCAAAGAGCGGCGTTACCCTTGTCAACGGAAGTCCTGTTGAACCGCTTGTCATTCTGAAGCACTTCGGGCCCAATCATCCGGACATGCCCAAGACGGTTCCCCCCGAGGCCTGGTAGACGTATGGAACCGTGTGTTCTCGGCATAGACAACGGCGGAACCGTCATCAAGGCGGCGCTTTTTTCGGCGCAAGGCAGGGAGCTGGCGGTTTCTTCCCGCCAAACCGGCGTACTTACCCCCCGGCCCGGTTATACCGAACGGGACATGGAGGGGCTGTGGGAGCAAAACTGCGCCTGCATCCGGGAAGTGATTGCCGGATCGGGGGTGGATCCCGCGGGCATAGCCGGGGTGGGAGTATGCGGTCACGGGAAGGGCCTTTACCTCTGGGGAAAAAACGGGAAGCCTGCGTATAACGGCATTATCTCGACCGACAACCGCGCCTGGCAGTACCCTGAAAAATGGAAAAAGGACGGAACCTTCGAAAGGCTCTACCCCCGCCTCTGCCAGGAGATCATGGCGTGTCAGCCGGTCCCGCTGCTTGCCTGGTTCAAGGATCACGACAGGGCGGTTTACGATTCAATACTCCACGTGTTCTCCGTAACGGATTACATACGTTTCAGGCTTTCCGGAGAGGCCTGGAGCGAGGCGACCAACAGTTCGGGATCGGCCCTGATGAATGTCCGGGACGCCCGCTTTGACCGGGACATGCTTGAGGCGTTCGGCATAGGCGAGGTTTTTGACATGCTGCCGCCCGTCCGCCATTCAGGCGAAATCTGCGGGACCGTCGGCGCCGAGGCGGCCGCCCTCACCGGTCTGGCCCCGGGTACGCCCGTGGCGGGCGGCATGTTCGACATTGACGCCTGCGCCATCGCCATGTCCATTACAAAACCGGAACATTTCTGCACCATCACCGGAACCTGGAGCATCAACGAATTTATCGCCCCCGCTCCCATTACCGGCACATCCATCGCCATGAATTCCCTTTACGCCATTCCCGGCTGGTATCTTCTGGAGGATTCAAGCGCGACAGGAGCGGGCAATCTGGAATGGGTGATACGGAACTGTTTTGAAAACGAAACCATCCGTGAAGGGAAAAAATTCTACGCCTGGCTTGACGGGGAAGCGGCAAAAATAGCGCCGGAAAATTCCGACGTGTATTTCCTTCCGTTTCTTTACGGTTCAAACCGCCACCCCCTGGCAAAGGGATCTTTCGCGGGCCTCACAAGTTTTCATACCAAATTTCACATGCTCCGCGCCGTATACGAAGGAGCGGCTTTTTCAGCCAAAAGCCACATAGACAGGCTGCTTTCGGTACGGGAAAAACCCGCCGCGATACGCCTTGCCGGAGGGGCCGCGAACTCGGGGCTCTGGGTCAAGATATACGCCGACGTGCTGGAACTGCCGGTGGAAACCGTCACCGGCGTAAGGGAACTGGGGGCGCTTGGCGCGGGAATGGCCGCCGCCGTCGCCGCCGGCGTGTATCCCGGTTATGTGGAAGCGGCGGAAAGCATGGTGCGTATTTCCCCGCCTGTCGCTCCTGACGGCGGAACCTTCCCCATATACAGGCAAAAATATGAAAAGTACCTCGCCGTCTGCGAAGCGCTTGATACCGTCTGGAACCGTTTTGAGGTATAAACCGTGACAAACAACAGTGGCGCGCCTTGTTACAGGCTTGGCCTTTATGAAAAAAGCATGCCCGGAAGTCTCGGTATCGCCCAAAAACTTGCTGAAGCCCGAAAGGCGGGATTTGATTATCTTGAATTGTCCATTGATGAAACCGATGAAAAACTGGGCCGTCTTGAATGGAAGGAGGAAACGGTCGCGCTTCGCTGCGGCATGGAAAAAACGGGCGTCCCCATTCTTTCAATCTGTCTTTCCGGGCACCGCCGCTTTCCGCTGGGAGATCCCGATCCCGCCGCCGCGAGACGGAGCCTTGAAATTATGGAAAGCGCGGTTTCGCTTGCCTCCCGCCTTGGGGCCCGCGTTATACAGATAGCCGGGTATGATGTGTATTACAAGGAATCCAATGAAGACACCCGGCGGATCTTCGCCGGAAACCTTGAGCGTTCCGTGGAAATGGCCTCGCGCGAGGGGGTGACGCTTGCCTTCGAGACCATGGAAACCCCCTTTATCGATACGGTTGAAAAAGCCCTGTACTGGATCAAACGTTTTCCGTCCCCCTTTCTCCAGATATACCCCGACACCGGCAACATCACCAACGCGGCGCTTTTATACGGCGGCAAAGCGGACGAGGACCTGGCAAAAGGGGCGGGTCATATCGCCGCCCTTCATCTCAAGGAATCAAAACCCGGAATATACCGGGAGGTTCCCTATGGTGAAGGCCACGTGGATTTTGCCGCCCTGGCGGGAAGCGCCCTGCGCCTTGGAACACGGCTCTTTGTCGGCGAATTCTGGTACAACAAGGACGGCGGCGACTGGCGGACAACGCTCCGGGAAAACAACAAATTTTTACGGGATGTTCTTGACGCCGCGGCGGAAACCCTTCGGAAAGAGAGAAGACCGCCCGCACAGATCCACAAACCGGAGCAAGGTAACACCGATTGATTTGTGGCTAACGGCGTTACCCTGTCCGTGACGCGGCCAAACACGGCGCGGCCTGCCTCAGGGAGCCTTCCTTCAGTTTGAACTCCAGACAGGCATAATTCATGTTCCCCTCTTCCGCGGTTTTCAGGGTCAGGACGTGTATACCGGCGGACAAAGATATTTCGCCCACATGCTGACGGTTCCAGTGATGCCACTGCCGCCACTCAACCGGATCGGCGGCATCATAAGTAGATTCAATCGTGCAAACCAGCGTCTCCCCGTTTTCCGCGTCAAGCGTTATTTTCCCTCCCCGGCGTGATGTATAGAGGATCGTTACCGAATACAAACCATCCGCTTCAACCTGTACAGTGTATTTGAGCCATTCACCGGGCACGGTCCAGCCCACATAGAGGAGATCTTTTTCGGGCTGGACCCTGTTGAAGGGACTGTTGTCAATCTCGTCATGGTATTTGACATAACTTGTATCCACCCCTTCATTGATACGAAAACTGTGCAGATAGCTGCCGTTTACCGGGTTAAGCTCCCCGCTGCCGTGATTTTCAGGATCACTGTCGTGGTAGGCCACCCCTTCCCCGCCTGTATCATAACAGGCGCATAGTACCCTGCCGGGGATCTTCTGCGGTCCCCCAGGCCATTTTTCATCGGCATAGGGCCTGCCCCGATAGTCCGAACCGGTTTGACTCATAGCTGTCTCCTGTTGTGTTATGGCCGAATCGTTTTTGTCGGCAAGCCGCCTTCCCCGTATTCCGCCGGGTTGGCTATGATTATTTCCATAAAAATATCCTTGCCGGAAAAGTCCCTGAAAACCGGTTTCAGGGACTCGGGGCAATTTTCAGTTGGACAGATCCGCCAAATAATTGTCCATCTGGGTTTGAAGTACCGCGCGAACTTTTTCAACACCGGCGGCTTCCATCTTCTCTTTATATTCGGACAGCCGCGACTTGTCTACATAGCCAAGTTCCAGAGGCCACCAGTACTGATGATGAGCCGCAATACAGGCGGCGAATTCAGTCTCGACAGAAGTCGTGTCTATTTGCAGGGACTGGAATTTCTGGGATCTGACGCCGTCCTTGATGCGGGAATCCCAATCGGCCTTCATGACCTTAATCTCGGGAGGATCTCCAATGGTGGGAAGGAAGAATTCATTGGTACGGGCGGTCCACAGGGCAGAGAAACCATAGTCGTCGGTATTGAGGGGTTTTACATACTCCTGGCCGTCGATGACTTCTACATCGTAACTCTTTCCTTTTATGCCGTAAAAGAAAGCCCGCCAGACTTCCTCATCGTTGGTAACAAGATCGTAAAGGGCAAGAGCCCGTTCCGGGTTTTTGGCGGTATTGGAAACTACCAACGCGTCCTGGGTAAAGGGCAGGTTGGAAATATCACCGACCATATTGCTGTAGCGGATATCCCACTGGGGATTGTTATGCACTTCGCCAATCCATGTATCGGGATTGTGGATGCGGGAAGCCGCTTTACCGCTGCGGATCTTCGCGCTGTCTGTATCGGAAAGGGCGTTTTTCGGATAAAAACCGGCATTGTTCCAACGCTCAATCATGCCGAGAAAATCATTTACATGTTCGTATTCCCACAGGGGGATAATCTTGGGATGATCCAGCCGGGGATCAAAAAAGAGGAAATCCATACCCTTGAACATGAAATAATCATCATTTTGAATATAGAGACTGTCTATTTCCGATCCAAAAGAATAAATGTCAATAGGCTCTATACCGGGGTTATTGTCTTTTACAATCCGCAGGTATTTTTCATAATCGTCTATCGTTTCCATTTTGCCGTCCCAGCCATAGGGGAGGGCAAGATCCGCCCGGTACAGGGGGCCATAGGCTGAATAGGTGGCCTGAAGAGTAGGAACGGCATAGATATTCCCGTTCACCGTTGCCTGCTGCAGAGCGGTCTTTGACTGGCGGGCGTAGTTCCCGGGCGCGTACTTCGGAAAGAGTTCATCCAGTTCCATGAAAGCCCCCTTCTGCGCCAGAGGGGTGAAATTGAGCCATGTGGCGGCGTAGGAAAGATCGAATTCTTCCCCGGAAGAAAATAGCAGCGAATACTTGTTGGTAAACTCCGCCCATGGAATCCAGTTTATCTTCAGAGTACAATTGAGTTTTTCAACAAGCAGCCTGTTGAAGTTCTCATAAATCTCCGACTGCCTGGGCGGCTCATCGCTGACAACATACAGCGAAATTTCCACCCGTCTTGATGTATCAAGTTCTCCCGGGGAAGAACCCGCGGACACACCGGTTTTCTTTTGGCATCCCGCGAACACAAGACCCAGGAACAACACCGGCAGCATCGTACGAAGGAATACCACGACTGATCCTTTCATCTTTTTCTCCTTGATTGTAATATACAAAGCCGGAGTATAAACCCTAGCCTTTGACCGAACCAATGGTTACACCCTTTATAAAATATTTCTGTATAAAAGGATAAAGCAGAACAACAGGACCTGTAGCAACTACCGCCATGGCCAGCTTGAGCGCGTTGGTAGGCACATTTTCTACCCGTATGCCTACCTGACTGGCAATCTGCGACATGGCCTGTACCCGCATCAAAATATCGTAGAGCATGTACTGCAGGGGGTACTTGTCCTGGGAGTTGATGTAAAGCATGGCGTTGTACCAGTCGTTCCAGTAACCCAGGGCCATAAAAAGCCCGATGGTAGCAAGACCGGACGGCAGCAGGGGCAGAATAATACGGATAAAGATGGGGAATTCGCCGGCGCCGTCTATCTTCGCCGATTCTATCAGGGCATGCGGTATGGCGCTTACAAAACTCCGCATAATAAGAAGGTAAAAAACATTGAACATGCCCGGCAGAATAAGGGCAAGAAAACTGTCTTTCAAATGGAGATACCGTATGTAAAAAATATAGGTACAGACCATGCCGCCGTTAAAGAGGGTTGTAAGATAGAAAAAAAATGAAAACATGTTTCTGTATCTGAAAGATTTCCGGCTGATAACATAGGCGGTCATGGTAACAAGAAAAAGCCCTCCAAAGGTGCCCGCGGCAGTGATAAAAACAGAAACGCCGTATGCCCTTACAATTCGAACAGGGTTTTTAAAAACCATGCTGTACGCTTCGGTGGTAAATTCACGGGGCAGTACCGAGTAACCATAAAAACGTATGGCATGTTCGGAGCTGAATGATCCCGAGATGAGCAGGACAAAAGGAAAAAGGCAGGCAAGGGCGATTATTGTAATAATAAAAACGCCTGACACATGAAAAACAACCGTGGAAAAAGAGTTCCGTCCCCTAAAATAACGCATAGTCGGCCTCGATTCTTTTGACAAACTGATTCACCGCCACTATGATGACAAAGCACAGCACCGACTGGTACAGCGTTGCGGCCGCGGTCATACCGATATTTGTTCCGTTTGTAAGAAGGGACCGAAACACATAGGTATCAATCACATCGGTAACATTGAAAAGCTGGCCGTTTTGACCTACTATCTGGTAGAACATTTCGAAATCACCCCGCAGTATACGGCCTATCTGCAAAAGGAACATGATGATCACCGTAGACCGTATGGAAGGAAACGTAATGTGCCATATCTTCCTGAAGATATTTGCCCCGTCTATGTCGGCGGCCTCAAAACACTCGGGATCTATGGCGGTTATGGCGGCAATGTAAATAATCGAATTGTAACCGCACCACTTCCAGGAGTTAAACGCACAGATGATAACAGGCCAAACCCCGGGCTTCGCGTAAACATTTACCGGGTCCTTTCCCAGCAGGGAAAGAATACTGTTGAGCACGCCGGTTTCATAGTTAAAGATGTTAAAAACAAAAGTTCCCACAATGACCCAGGAGATGAAATAGGGAAGAAAAATAACCGACTGGCAGAAACGTTTGTACAGTTTTCCTCCCATTTCGGAAATAATCACCGCGATGATAATCGCCAGCGCCTGGGAAGTGACAAGGTTAAGAAGGTTGTACAGTATCGTGTTTTTGGTAATAAGCCAGCCTGTACCCGAAATAAAAAGAAAGCGGAAATTTTCAAAACCGTGCCAGGCACTGCCGAATATACCCCTGTCGTAACGGTAGTTTTTAAAGGCCAGGACGAGGCCTGCCATGGGGACATACTGGAGCACAAAAACCAGCAGCACCGCCGGGAGTATCATGAGAAAAAGCGACCCGTTGTTCCTCAGTTCCGCGAAAAAACCGTTATTTTTCAGCATTGTACCTCCCTGAAACAACGTGTGTGCCCCGCCTCTTCGCCAGACCGGTTTTTTTGACCGCCACGGAAAATCCCGGAAGCAGTTCCGGCGGCATGAAGCCGGTAACCCGCCGCGTACTGCCGTTGATTCTGTCGACAAGCATTCCGGCAAGCACTCTTCCCGTCTCCACTACAGGCTGCCGTATGGTGGTAATGTGGGGATCGGCGAGAAACTGCACCCCGAGGCCGTCAAAGCCGATGACCGAAATATCGCCGGGGACCTTTAATCCCGATTCGGTAATGCCGCTGATTGCCCCCACCGCCAGAGGATCTGTCGCACAGAATACGGCGCTGAAGTCTCCCTCGGCAAGCAGCCGCCTTATCGCGTTCTTTCCGCCTATCAGGGTGTTTGGGGCTTTCAGAATAAAACGGGGATCCGGGGTAATACCGGCCCGCCCCAGCGCGTTTGTGTATCCCTTGAAACGGTCGATTGTAAAGTCCTTGTCTTCGCCGGAATTGATCATGGCTATTTTTGTATGTTTGTTTTCGAGCAGGAAATTGATCGCGTCTTCGGCGCCCTTCACATTGTCCACGTCAAACCAGTCAACTCCCTCAATATCCGTATGCCCGAAAAGGACCACAGGCAGATTCTGCGCCTGCGCGCGGGCATAAAAATCCTCTATTTCATTTGTGCAAAGGCCGGTAACAAGGTAGCCGTCGCAATTGTGATTCTTTTTCCATGAACGCTTGATGAGAAACGAATACATATATTCACTCAGTACTTCGCTGACCCCGACAATGAAATGCATCATGAAAGGATTGTTTATGTCGATGTACTCGGGGATGTAAACGTCAATGATGCCGGTACGTTTGGCCGCCAGGTTTTTCGCTGCTCTGTTGGGGACATAGTCCATCATCTCCATGGTTTCCTGAATGCATTTTCTGGTTTCCGGTTTGAGTTTTTCAGGATTGTTTACGGCCCGGGAAACGGTAATGATAGAGAAACCCGTGGCTTGCGCAATGTCTTTGAGGCCCTTCAAATGGTGATTCTCCGTAAATGTTAACGCTATCATTTTACCGCAAACACACATTTGGCGAATGATAACGCTACCATTTTATGAATGAATGGTATAATAACCCGGAATCCGCGGGCTGTCAACAGTTTTTTCCTGATTGACAAAACCGGTGAAAAGTCCTGCCGCCCCGCGAAGGCCGCCGGGGTTCCGCGCTAGTTCCCCAACCCTCTTCCGCCTGAAATGTCGTCGAGGATTTTGGTTTCTTCGGCAAGCACCTTCTTCCGGTTTTCCTTTTCCTGTTTTTCCTTGAGCTTGTCAAGAACCTTGCGGTCACGGGAGGCCTCAAGCCAGGCGGCGCGTTTTTCCTCTACGGCCAGTTCCGCCTGCGCGGCGTCCTGTAACAGGCGTTCGGTTTCCTGCTCAAGGCGCAGAATGTAATTGTCGTAATTTGTTATTTCCGGCCCGCCATGATGCCGCGAAAAACGCGCCCCGGCGGCGTCCTGCCGCTGCCGGGCCGTCTCCCTGATCCTGTTCTCAACGGCGACAAGGGCTCCTGTCGCCCGGCCAAGTTCCAGTTCCGCTTCCTGTTCCAGGTACTTCCTGAGGCGCAGGACCTTTTCAAGCGAAAAATGAAAACGTTTCACGGCGTAAAGACGGGAACCTGCCCCGCGTCAATTCCGGAAAGTCCCGCCATGCTCGCGGGAAATCCGGCGGGCCGGAGGCTTCCGCCGGGAAGCGGCCCTGCTTCCGCCTCCTCCTTCGCAGGGGGCGTTTCACCGGCCGCCGGGAAGGATGGATGGCCCGTCATGTCGTCTCCGGTTATGGGAACGCCCGCTATTCCGCCGAGCGCGGCAAGGGTTTCGGAAAGGGGCGCCTTTTCGTCCACCGCCTGCGTGAGGAAATTTTCAATGTCCCCGTGCAGCGCGATGGCGTTGTCAACCGCAGGATTGGAACCGGTGTGGTATGCGCCCACACTGACAAGATCCTCCGCTTCGGCGTAAACAGCCATGTGTTTTCTCACGACCCCCGCGGCCCTGTTTGCATCGGGGCCCGAAACCGCCGGGGCGAGCCGTGAAACGCTTCCCAGCACATCAATGGCCGGATAATGGTAGCGCTGGGCAAGACCGCGGGAAAGGACTATGTGGCCGTCGAGTATGCCGCGCACCGTGTCGGAAACCGGTTCGTCCATATCATCGCCGTCGACGAGTATCGTATAAAAACCGGTGATGCTTCCCCTGTCCGACGCGCCCGAACGTTCAAGCAGTTTGGGCATGGAATCGAACATGCTCGGCGGATAGCCCCTTGTCGCGGGGGGCTCGCCCGAGGCAAGCCCTATCTCGCGCTGGGCGCGGGCAAAACGGGTCACCGAATCAAAGAGGAGCATCACGTCGAGTCCCTCGTCGCGGAAAAATTCCGCTACCGCCGTAGCGACATAGGCGCCGCGGAGCCTCATGAGGGGCGGGGAATTGGACGGGGTTGCCACAATAACAGAACGGGCCAGTCCTTCTTCCCCAAGATCATTTTCAATGAAGTCGTTGACTTCCCTGCCCCGCTCGCCGATAAGGGCGACCACGTTGACATCGGCGCTGGTGTTGCGCGCTATCATGCCAAGGAGCGTGGATTTTCCGACGCCGGAACCGGCGAAGATCCCAAGCCGCTGACCTCGGCCCACGGCAAGGAGGCCGTCTATGGCGCGCACGCCTGTTGTAATACGCTGCGTAATACGCTTTCGTTTAAGGGGATCGGGAGGATTGGCCATGGCCGGATAAAGGACGGGAGATTCTATTTCCCCCTTGTTGTCAACGGGATTTCCCAGCGCGTCAAGCACGCGGCCCAAGAGCTTCCGCGAAACCGGGACCTCAAGGCGGGCGCCCGACGCGATGACGCGGTTTCCCACCTCTATGCCGTCCGTTTCCTCGTAGGCCATGAGCTGAACCGTTTCATCGCGGAGCCCCACCACTTCGCAGTGTATGAGTCCGCGTCCCTTGGGCGCTTCGATGCGGCATATCTCGCCTACGATGGCCTGGGGCCCCCTGCTTTCAATCAGGAGTCCCTGAACCCGGAAAACCCGGCCCACGGTTTTTATGGGATCCACCCGCTCCGCGGTTTCAAGGTATTTGTCAAACAGGGTGGTCACGCTAGGCCCCTTCGGTGATGGAGGCGGTCTTTGCCCTTGACTTGATGGGCGAAATTTCAAGGATCTTCGTCTCAAGTTCCCCAAGCTGGCTTGCGATCCTCGCGTCTATTTCACCAAAGTCGGTCTCTATGACGCAGCCGCCGGGATCTACCGTGGAATCTTCCACTATCTGCAGCGTCTTCGATCCTTCGACAAGCCGGGTAAAATCCTTCATGTGTTCGGTGGTAAGTTTGAGGTCTATCATGTTTACGCGGATGATAATGTTTCCCCGGCCCTTTACCTTGCGCAGTGCCTGCACCACGTTGGAGATAACCACGTTCCGCTGGTTTTCGGAAATGACCTTGATAACCTTGCGCGAAATGAGCAGCACAAGGTCGATGATCTCCTGCTCCGTTTCCGAAAGGATCTCCGCCCGCTTGTCCTGCGCGCGTTCAAGCACTGTCTGGGTCCGCTGTATGAGCCGCTCTACCTCCGCCTTGCCTTCGGCAAAACCGGCGTCCCGGCCCGCGATGCGGCCGCGTTCCTCGGCATCCTTACGCTCGGCCTCAAAGGCGGCCCTGGAGGCGTCTTCCACATCCTGGGCCTTCTTCTTCGCCGCCGCGACAATGCCGTCGGCTTCGTCCTGCGCCTGTCTTTTGAGGGACTGCGCCTCGTCGGTCTTGCGCTTCACTTCCTGGAAGGCGGCTTCTTCCGCCTCCTTGACAATGCCGTCGGCTTCCGCCCTGGCGGAGCGTATCATCGCCTCGCGTTCCTGCTCCCACTGGAGCCTGAAGGTGTCCGCCTCGCGTCTGAGATCGTCGGCGGTGGGGCCGTCGTACTCCTCGACCGCGTCCACCACTTCGGCCGCTTCCTGGACGGGGGCAAGGTGGGCAAGATCGGGAAAAGCGGTAGGAGGCTCTATTATCACCCTGCCGCCGCCAACGGCGATTTCGCCGGGCCTGAATACCGCTTTGGCCATGCCCTCTCCTATACGACCAATTCATCCTCACCGGAACGGGCAACGACGATTTCGCCGGTGTCTTCCAGATGACGTATGATGGAAACGATCTTCTGCTGCGCCTCTTCAACATCCTTAAGCCGCACCGGTCCCATATACTCCATGTCTTCCTTGAGCATGCTCGCCGCGCGCTTCGACATATTGCGGAAGATCTTGTCCTGCACTTCGGTATCCACCGACTTGAGGGCCTTGGCAAGTTCCTGCGAATCCACTTCCCGCATGACCTTCTGTATGGCCCTGTCGTCCAGCATGACAATGTCCTCGAAGACGAACATCCGCTTTTTGATCTCCTCGGCCAGTTCAGGGTCTTCGTCTTCCAGCGCCTCGATGATCTGCTTCTCCGAAGCCCGGTCAACCAGGTTGAGGATCTCGACAATGCTTTCGACGCCGCCGGCGGTGGTGTAGTCTTCACTGGAAAGGGTGGAAAGCTTCTTTTCAAGGACCCGCTCGACTTCCCTCAGCACCTCGGGACTCGTCCTGTCCATGGTGGCTATGCGCCGGGCGACATCGCTCTGCACCTCGTGGGGAAGGTTCTGCAGTATGATGGACGCCTTGTTCGGCTCAAGATAGGCCAGGATAAGGGCTATGGTCTGCGGATGCTCCTGCTGTATGAAGTTGAGGAGGTGGGCCGGATCGGTACGGCGTATGAAGTCAAAGGGCCGCACCTGGAGGCTCGAAGTAAGACGGTTGATGATGTCTATGGCCTTCTGGCTTCCCAGCGATTTTTCCAGAAGTTCCCGCGCGTAATCTATGCCGCCTGTGGAAATGAACTGATTGGCCATCATCAGTTCCTGGAATTCCTGCAGCACGGCGTCTTTCTGTTCGGGCTCTATGGTTTCAAGCCGCGCTATTTCGAAAGTAAGGGTTTCTATCTCGTCTTCCCGAAGGTACTTGAAGATCTCCGCCGAAATTTCCGAACCTATGGTAACAAGAAAAATGGCCGCCTTCTGCCTGCCGGTAAATTCCTTTCCGGCCTTCTTCTTGGAAGAGCCGGCGACGGCGCCCGGGGACGCTACCGCGCTTGTTTTTGCCATGTTCTATTCCTCCAGGAGCCAGGTCCGTATGAGCTGGGCGCAGTCTTCGGGATGTTCCTTGGCCATGTTGGCCACCGCTTCCTGAAGCTCCATACGGGTTCTCTCTTCCACGGAAATGGACACATCCACTCCGCCCTCTTCCGCCTGTTCGATGGCGCTTTCACGTATCGCCTGTTCGCGGCGGGAACGTTCGTCCTCGGCAAGGCGCCTGCGCCTTTCCAGTTCCCTTGAAATGGTCCTGAACAGGATAAAGGAAACAAGCAGCAGGGCAAGGCCCGACAGGAACACCACAATGGTAGTCTGTATCTGCTTCTTCCTGAAATACGCGGCGTCCTCCTCGATGAACTGCGCCGTCCTGTCGTAGGGAATATTCTGCACCGTTACCGAGTCTCCCCGGCCGGCGCTGTAGCCCACCGCGTTCTGAACCCACACCTGCGCGCCCCGCAGCTGCTCGGCCGGAACGGGAATGTACTCACGCTCTATGGTTCCGTCGGGAAGCACCAGAGGGTTTCCCTTTTCATCATACTTCCATTTCCACGTTCCATCAATATTTACCGCGACGGTTATCCTGTCTGTCTGCGGACTCCGTTCTTCCTGGGTCGTCCTCTTGTTGATGGCCTCGTTATGAACATTGGTGTTCTGGGTCATCCTTCCAAAGAGGTTGCTCATGTCCTTGAAGGCCGGGGGTGTCTGGCCCTCAACCCCCGAGGGACCTTCGGGATTAAAACCCGTTCCTTCCCAGACGGTGCTCGACGTACTCTGCGAAAGGGTGACGGAGGGAACCAGTTCCGAATCGTCATAGGGAAGGCCCGGCGTTCTGGGTCTCATGGTTACGGGAAAAAACTCGTCTGTCGCCACGGCCTTTTTGGACATGTCCATGTCTATCTTGACGTTAATATCCCTTACGCGATCCGCCGTAAAGGTCTTCTGCAGGCCGGCAAGGACGAGCGCCTTGTATTTGGCCTCCTGTGTCTGGACGAGCTTCATCTCCTTTTCGATGAGGCCGAGCCGCTCGAAATCCGCCATGCCATCAAAGTCGTTGAGCACAAGCCCGCCCTGATCGGTAATGACGATGTTCTCGTCTTTAAGGCCCTCTATGGCGAATTTGAGGATCTTCTGAATGCCTTCAACCTTTTTGTGGTTTTCGGTAATATCGCTTCCCGGTTTGGGGATAATGATCACGCTGGCGGTAACGGGGTTCTGATCCTCGCGGAAAAGTTCGCGCGCCGGCATGACGATGGTTACATTGGCGTCGTCCACATCGTCTATGGCCCTGATATGATCGGTGATCATCTGCCTTATGGCCCGCTGAAGGTTTACGTTCCGCTCAAAATCGGTGATGGTCCACCTTTCCCTGTCGAAGATGGCCCAGGGATCGGTTCCCGCCGGGACAAGATCTTCCCGTATAAGGATGGCCCTCATGCGCCGCGCGGAATTTTCGTCGGGCACCTGTATTATGTCCGATGAATTGACCTGGACCTTTATCCCTTCCTGGTTGATCCGGAGGACGATACGATCCCGTGCCGCCTCGTCCCGTATGGGAGCGTCGATGACAGGCACCATGGTGGGCGCTCCCGAAACCGAAAACAGGGCAACGACCCCCCCGGCGGCGGCTACCACTATCCCGACAAGGATGGCGCGCTGCACCATGGACCACCTGCCCCACAGATCGGCTATCTTCCCGATCAATTTTTTAAACCACTCGTTCATATCCCCCTCCCCTGACAAGGGACGGCATTATCCCCGCCGTCCGTCATTTTTCCTTTTTATCTGATTTTATCTGATATTGATCAGATCCCTCCAACCCTGAACAATACGGTTAAGCACGTTCCGGGTCATGTCCAGCGAAAGACGCGCCTTGGCCTGGGCGGTTGTTATGTCGTGAGGATCAACCGACTCGGGGTCGGTGATCGCCTGCTGCTCAAGGCTTGAAGCGAACTCCTGGTATCCTGAAACCTGATCCAGCGCCTGGAGCATGGCCTTTTCAAAGGTCCCCGAACGGGTCACGGAATCTGCTCCGGTAACTTTCGCCAGATCGTTTACCGTGTGTCCTATGCGGGTAAAATCCACCGCGTCGGCCGTCATGTGCCTGGGATCGCTTGCCGCCATGACGACATTCCCGCCCGTTACCGCGTCAACAGTATACAAACTCATTTTCCCTCCCCGGCCGGGACGCAAAGCCCCGGCATTCCTGTTTTTTACCGCGCGGCGCCTATGTCAAGGGCCCGCTGAAACATGGACTTCGCGCCTTCAATAACCGAAGCGTTCGCTTCGTAGGCCCGCTGTACTTCAAGCATGTCTACCATTTCGGTGACGATGTTAACATTCGGCAGTTCCACATACCCCGCCCTGGGCCCCGACTTGATGGCGTCAGGATGGGTTGGATCGTACCTCAGGGGATTCGGAGAATCGTCCTTCTGAAGCTCGACCACCCGCACGCCCCGGCCTGTTCCGTTGTCAAGGGATTCGGGAAGAAAGGGGGAACGCCAGTAGGGTCCCTCCACGCGCGGACGGAGAATTACCCGGCCCCTTTTGTAGGGCCCGCCTTCCTGGGTCCGGGTGGTATTGGCGTTCGCCAGGTTATCGGCGATCACGTCGTTGCGGAGCCGCTGGGCGCTTAACCCCGTGGCCGCCGTGCTTATGGCGTTGAAAATTCCCATTCATTCACTCCTGTACCAGGCGGCGGAATCGCCGCCGCCGTTCAATTGGATATTAACACCTGGTGTTAATAATCACTCCTTTCAAGATCCGTCATATACTCGCGCCGGGATCATCAACCCCGCAGCACAAGGCTCATCTGGCCGAATTCAAAGGCCTGCGCCTGCGCAAGCAGGGTATAGGTCATCTGCGTCCGCAGCTGTTCGGCCATTTCCTGTTCGGGATCCACATTGTTTCCGTTGTTGTTGTAGGTACTGGTATAATCGAGCACCCGCCGTATGGACACATCCCGGTAATCCCGTTCCTTCCAGTTGGGAATATGCCTGGGATCGGCAAGAGCAAGCTCCAGTACGGGCCGGTTTTGCCCGGTTTCAAGGGCCCTCTTGAGTTCGCTTTCATAATTCACCACCTGCCGCTTGAAATTGGGCGTGCCGGCGTTGGAGATATTATGGGCGATCACGTCATAGCGGACCTGATTTGCGTCCATGGCCCGGTGAAGCAGATCGACTGTTTTTGAAAACGTATTTGATATCATAGAGCCTCCCACTCTATTTTCGGCATATTGTGGACGGGGAATTACAGAATATACCTCCCCAGATCCTGATCGGTAACAATGCCGGAAAGTTTTTCGTTCACATAGTCCACCGTAACGGGAATGCTGGCGGGAGCAATGTCGGGCGCCTCGAAGGAAAGTTCCTCCAGCAGGGCTTCCATGATGGTATGCAGCCGCCGGGCGCCTATGTTTTCAAGACGCGAATTGACATCGGCGGCAAGCACGGCAAGCCGCTCCACCGCTTCGGGGGTAAATTCTATTTCGATATTCTCGGTGCCAAGAAGCCCCGTGTACTGCTTGATAAGGGCGTTTTTGGGCTCCGTAAGGATACGGAGAAATTCATCCTTTCCAAGGGAATCCAGTTCCACGCGGAGGGGAAAACGGCCCTGCAGTTCGGGAATAAGATCCGAAGGCTTGCTGACGTTAAAGGCGCCGGCGGCGATAAAGAGGATGTGATCGGTATTCACCGGCCCCCACTTGGTATTCACCGTCGCCCCTTCGACTATGGGAAGAATGTCCCGCTGAACGCCTTCCCTTGAAACATCGGGACCGCCCCCCCTGTCGCCCCGGACGGCGATTTTGTCGATCTCGTCAATGAAGATAATCCCCGTCTGCTCAACCCGCTGGCGGGCTTCGTCGCTTACCAAATCCCTGTCTATGAGTTTTTCCGCCTCCTCGGACCTGAGGATCTCCCTGGCCCTGGCGACGGAGACCACTTTCTTTTTCTTGCTCCCGCCGAAGAAACCGGCTATGCCCGAAAGGCTCGACTCTATTTCCTCCATGCCCCCGCCAAGCATCTCGAAGGAGGGGAACTGGGGACTTTGGTTCACCATGAGTTCCACGGTTTTATCCTCGAGTTTTCCGTCGCGGAGCATGGTCCTGATCTTCTCCCTGGTCGCCGATCTTTCACCGGCCGAGGCTTCTTCCCTGCCGCCGTCCGGCGTTTCCGGGGATTCGGTGTCCGGGGAATCCTTAGCGTCCGTTACTGAATCCGGAGCGGGGCCTGACTTGAAAAAGGAAGGAATTCCCACCTGGATGGCCGTTCCTATAAGCCCCGCTCCGCCCTCGCCGGAATCGGGATTGATGGAAAAGGTTCCCATGGGTCTTACAACGGGCTTTCCGGCCTTGGCTTCCTTTCGCTTTTTTCCCGGTCCGGGGAGCAGCAGATCCAGCAGGGCTTCCTCGGCCCGTTTTTCCGCCTCGGCGGTAACCGTTTCCTGCATCTCCTGTTTTACCATCTGGATGCCGGCGGCCATAAGATCGCGGACCATGGATTCAACATCGCGTCCCACATAGCCTACCTCGGTGTACTTTGTGGCCTCTACCTTGATGAAAGGGGAATTTGCCAGCCTGGCAAGCCGCCGGGCTATTTCGGTCTTTCCCACGCCTGTGGGGCCAATCATGAGTATGTTCTTCGGGGCTATGTCTTCCCGTATCTCCGGGTCCAGCTTCAGCCGCCGTGTCCGGTTGCGAAGCGCGACGGCTACCGCCCGTTTTGCCTTCTTCTGGCCCACAATATATTTATCCAGCTCCGCCACAATTTCACGGGGGGTAAGACGGTCAAGATTTTTGTCGTTCTCTTTTGCTTCACTCATCTGTTCTGTTCCTCTGAAGAACCCAGTTCTTCCACGGTGATTTGTCCATTGGTATAAATACAGATGTTTCCGGCGATTCTAAGGCTCTTTTCGGCGATTTCCGCGGCGGAAAAACCGCTTCCTTCCAGAAAGGCCAGGGCTGCGGCATAGGCGTAATTTCCCCCGGAGCCTATTGCCAGGGCGTCTTCCTCGGGTTCTATAACATCCCCGGTTCCCGAAATGAGCAGGGTCTTGCCTGTATCCGCGACAAGAAGCAGGGCCTCAAGCCGGCGCAGAACGCGGTCTGTACGCCAGTCTTTGGAAAGTTCCACCGACGCCCGGAGAAGATCCCCCGAATACTCCTTGAGTTTTCCCTCAAAACGGTCAAAGAGGGTAAAGGCGTCCGCCGTCGCCCCGGCAAAACCGCAGAGCACCTTCCCGTCCATGAGGCGCCGCACCTTGCGGGCGTTGTTCTTCATTTTCGCCTCTCCCATGGTTACCTGCCCGTCTCCGGCCATGGCCACCCTGCCGTCTCTCCTTACCGCCAGTACGGTTGTCGAGCGGATTGTCACGCTGTCCCTCACACTTTCCTCCTACCTGATGCCATGGGCCTTTTTATACACCTTCTTGAGGTGTTCAATATTCACATGGGTATACCGCTGCGTCGTCGAAAGGCTCGAATGCCCCAGCAGTTCCTGTATCACCCGCACGTCGCAGCCCGAATTGATAAGGTGCGTGGCGAAACTGTGTCTGAGGCTGTGGGGGTGTATATTCTTCCCCAGCCCGGAACGCTCGGCGTAGCGCGCGATGATCCAGCGCACTCCGGGAACCGATATGCCCCCGCCCCGGCGGTTGATGAACAGCCTGTCCGTAGGCCCTCCGGGACTTCCGGCTTTTACGCGCGCAGCGCGGATGGGCAGATAACCGGCGAGGGCTTCCCCGCATTCATCCGAAAAGAACACGCGGCGTTCCTTGTCCCCTTTGCCGATGACGCGGGCGCCGCGCAGATCCCCGTCGACCGCTTTGATGGAAAGGGACACAAGTTCCGATATGCGCAACCCCGCCGAGTACATGGCGAGGATCATCGCCTTGTCCCGCACCGGCCAGAGTATGCCGGCCGTATCGGGAAGCTCCGCGAAGACGGCCATTTCCCCCTCGCCAAGAAAGGCCGGAAGGTTCCGCTGTATTTTAAGGTTGCGGAGGTTTCCCGACGGATCGTCTTTCCTGCGGCCAAAACGGATCAGCCAGCGGTAATAACCCCGGATGGAAGAAAGGGCCCGGTTCACGCTGACCGACGCGATTCCCTCCGCGCCAAGACCCGCGACGAAGCGGCGAACGTCGTGGGGACCGGCGTCTTCGGGGGAAAGGGCGAGGCCCGAGCAGTAATCGGCGAAACGGGACAGATCCTTCCCGTAGGCCTCAAGGGTCCTTGGGGACACTCCCCGTACCGAGCGGAGATAACCCAGGTATTCTTCAACGTCACTGTTCATCGCCGTTATCCTTCGCCGGGGCTTCATCCTCTTCCGTGCTGTGCAGATAGTCGCAGTCCGGATTTATGCAGGCCTTGTGAACGCCGTTTTTCCTGTCGTATTTTTCAACCATGAAACGGCCGCATTTGGGACAATTCTGGTTGATGGGTTTGTAGTGGCTGATAAAATCGCATTCGGGATAATTGGCGCAGCCGTAGAATTCCTTGCCGCGGCCCCTGGTCTTCCGCGCCACGACATCGCCGCCGCATTTTGGGCATACGGCGAGGGGAATGGATCTGGTGTTGCGGCAGTCGGGAAACCCCGAACAGGCAAGGAAGAAGCCGAAACGGCCCAGTTTCTTTACCATGGGTTTGCCGCATTTTTCGCATACATAATCGGTAGGTTCGTCGAGGGTCCCCTTGAACGACTCAAGGGTCTTGCCCACCTCCTCGACCCTGTCCCTGAAGGGCGCCCAGAATTCCCGTATCATGTCGGGCCAGCGGAGCTGGTTTTCCTCCACCTCGTCAAGTTTGTCTTCCATGGAGGCGGTAAAGGCCGAGTCCACAACCTGGGGAAAAGAATCCACGAGCAGATCGTTTATCATTCTTCCCAGAAGGGTGGGTGCGAGCTGTTTGTTTGAACGCGTCACGTAGTAGCGGTCAAGCAGCACCGAAATAATGGGCGCGTAGGTTGAGGGCCTGCCTATGCCCTTTTCCTCAAGGGTTTTGACGATGGAAGCGTCCGTGTACCGGGAAGGCCCCTGTGTAAAATGCTGTTCGGGGTGGAACGTGTCTATCTTTACCCTGTCGCCCGTCTTGAGCGGGGGATAGGAGCTTCCCTTTTCCTCGCGGGAAGCAAGGAGCTTTACCACCTTGTAAAAACCCTTCTCGACAATCTTTGTTCCCGAAACGCGGAAGATCCCCCCGCCTTGAGGATCGTCCCCGCCTGCGGTAATGTCTATGCTTTCGGTCCTGGTCTTCGCGCCGTTCATCTGGCTCGAGACAAAACGCTCCCAGATGATCGTGTAAAGCCGCAGCTGATCGCGGGTAAGGTATTCCTTTACGGAATCGGGCGTGTAACTTGTATAGGTGGGCCGTATCGCCTCGTGGGCGTCCTGGGCCTTCTTTCCCACAGTGTACTCGACAGGCTTTTCCGGCAGATCTTTGGGGAACTGTTCCCCTATCCAGGCGCGCACTTCCTCCAGGGCGCTCACGGAAACACGGACCGAATCGGTACGCATGTAGGTGATAAGGCCGACGCGGGAATTGCCGATGTTTACCCCTTCGTAAAGCTGCTGGGCCACCTGCATGGTTTTTCTTGATGTATAGGAAAGCCGGTTCGCCGCGGTCTGCTGAAGCTGCGATGTGGTAAAGGGCGGCCGGGGCCTTACGGTTTTGTCGGTTATTCTCACGTCGGAAACAACGCAGTCCGAGTCCTTTATTTTTTCAATGATAGCCTTTACTTCGTCTTCATGCCCGAGTTCGGGCCTGCTTCCCCGCCAGCTTGCAAGCTGCGCGGTAAAGGAATGCCTGCCCACTTTGAAGTCGGCGTCAAGCGTCCAGTATTCAACGGGGATAAAGGATTCGACCTCTTTTTCCCGCTCGCAGATGAGCCGCAGCGCCACCGACTGAACCCGTCCGGCCGAAAGGCCGTTCTTTACTTTTTTCCACAGGAGGGGCGAAAGGTTGTAGCCGACAAGGCGATCCAGCACGCGGCGGGCCTTCTGGGCGTTCACTTTCGCCTGGTCTATGCCGCCGGGATTTGCCACGGCTTCCTTTATCGCCTGCGGCGTTATTTCGTTAAAGCTGATGCGCTGTATGGGAACCTTGCCGTTTTTCGCGCTGATGGCGTTCCTGAGGTGCCAGGCAATGGCCTCCCCTTCCCTGTCGTTATCGCTTGCCAGGAGCACCGTATCGGCCTTTTTGGCGTCGCCCCGCAGTTCCTTGAGGAGCTTGGCCCGCCCCCGCACCGTGATATATTCGGGCTCGAAATTGTTCTCGGTATCAATGGCAAGCCGCGATTTGGGAAGATCGATAAGATGACCCATGGACGCCTTGACGCTGTAATCGGGACCCAGGTATTTTTCTATGGTTTTCGCCTTGGCCGGCGATTCCACTATGACAAGAATATGCCGGGGCCGGTCTTTTTTGGCCTTTTTGGCCGGAGCTTTTTTTTCCTTTACCGCTGCCATACCTTATGTTCCTTCAACTTCAATATCGAGCATACGGGCAAGGGAAACGGCCAGCGCCTTCCCGCCCGAAAATTCCTGCCGCGCGCCGCCGGTTTCCACCGGACATTCCGTTCCGCCGTCTTCCATGTTCCATTCGCGCAGTATGGAAGCGGCGGAACGCAGAACCACCGCCCCGTCGGCGGCCAGTTTCGCCGTACCGGCGGAACCCAGCCCGGCGGCGGCCACCCACAGATCGCGTCCCTGTTCCAGGGCAAACGCGGCGGTAAGAAGGGCCCCGGATTTTTCCGGCGCCTGGACTATAACCGTTCCGCGCGCCAGCGCGGAAATGATCCGGTTTCTCGCCGGAAAACGCCATGGTCTTGGCGGAGTTCCCGGCGGATACTCGCTTATAAGGGCGCCTCCCGTTTCCAGAATACGCCGGGCCAGGGGCCGGTTCGAGGCGGGGTAGATTTCGTCAACCCCGGAACCGAGGACCGCGGCAGTCGGGGCGCCCCCTTCAAGGTTCCCCCGGTGGGCCATGGCGTCTATTCCCAGCGCGAGCCCGGAAACAACGGATATACCCCGTTTCCCCAGATAACGCGCCATATCGAAGGCCGCGGCCGCGCATGGGGGATCCGGACGCCTGGTTCCCACAACCGCGACGGCGGGCCGTTCGGCGTCCGGAAGATTTCCCCTGTAAAAAAGCACCGCGGGCGGATCGTAGATCTCCCTCACAAGGGGCGGATAGCCGGGAGAAACGCAGGACACCCAGGACATACCCCGGAGACGGGCCGCCCCGGCGTCCTTTTCGGCCTGCCGGCGGACGGCGTCCATGGTCCAGGGACGGCGCGCCGCGGGCCGGCCCAGTATTTTTTCCACATCTTCCCTAAAAAGTATGGTTATTTCATCCTCTTTTTCAAATTTTGTACAGAGCGTCACCCGCTCCCGTATGGAAAGACCGGGAATACGGCAGATTATCAGATCCAGAAGACCCCGGCTAGTCATAGACGCTTCCCAGGACAATTTCCCTGTTTTTCCGGGCTTCTTCCCTTACCGCCTGATCCTTCGTTACGGAGATGATACGGTCGTACAGTTCCAGCGCCATGGTGTTCCGGCCGGTCTCATAAAAGGCCCGCGCCAGGGCAAACATGGCGTTGACATCGCTGCTCATAAGCTGGAGGTAACGTTCAAGATGCGGTATGGCCTCGGCCGGCCTTTCAAGTTCAAAAACATAGAGGATGCCCAGGCCGTAACGGGGACGCGCGTAGCTTTCATCAAGGGCTATGGCCCTCCGGTAGGCGTCCTCGGCAAGGGCGAAGTAACGGACCCTGGACGCCTCCCCCCCGCCCGCGCCGGGAAAATCAAGCGAGGACTTGGCCGCGATTGCCGCCGACACGCCGGTAAGGTAATAAAGAGCCGGATCTTCGGCGTTGTAGCGTATGGCCTGTTCCAGGGCGTACAGCGCGTCGCTGTGCATGCCCCGGTCCGCGTAACGGGTGGCGAGTATCTTCCAGTACACCCCGGTCTGGCCCGCCTCCTTTATGTTAAGCTCAATCTGGCCCTCGTAGAGGGCGATGGCTGCCTTGAGTCCTTCAATGGTTTCAGGCGGCCCGCCCCGGGGGCTTATTTCGGCAATGCGCCTTGCGAGATCGCCGTGGGACTTCGACTTGTCATAACGGTAAAAGCCGTAAATGCCAAGGCCGATAACGGCAACAGCAATAATCCCCGTTACAATGTCTTTTTTAATTTTCATGATCCCTTCCTGCCGTCATTCCTTTCCGTCATCCTTTGCCGTCCGGGAAAGGGCGAGCTTCGGCATGAAACGCCGGTGGCTTTCCCTTAAAAACGAAACGTTCACGTGGGTGTAGATCTGGGTGGTAGCGAGATTCGAGTGTCCCAGAAGTTCCTGAACGGATCGGAGATCGGCTCCGCCTTCAAGAAGTTCCGTGGCAAAAGTATGCCGCAGCGCGTGAAGCCGGGAAGGGGCCCCCGCCATTCCCGCGGGGGAAACGTAGTTTTTCCACATTCCCTTGCGGGAAAGCCGCTTTCCCGATTTTGAGATAAAAAGGGCCATGACCGTCCTGTGTCCGGCCAGGCGGGGCCGGCTTTCCGCCAGATACCGCCTGAGCCACAGCGCGGCGTCCGGACCAAAGATCACAAGACGCTCTTTTCCGCCCTTGCCCCGTACCCGCGCGGAACCGCCTTCGGAGGACAATTCCAGATCGCGGACATTAAGGCCCACCGCCTCGGAAACCCGCAGTCCGGCCTGATAAATAAGACCGTAAAGGGCCCTGTTGCGTATCCCCAGCGGCGTCGAGATGTTGACGGCGTCAAGGATACGGGCAACTTGTCCGCTTTCGATGGCGCCGGGAAGGCGCCCTCTCCGCCGGGGCGGTTCCAGAATCATGGCGGGATTATCCTCCCTGAACCCTTCCTCGGAAAGAAAACGGAAAAACGAACGGAGACAGGATACCGCCTTGGCGGCGGATCTGGAATCTATGCGATCTTTGTTCCTCCGCTCTTCCAGATAGTCCGTCAATTCCCCGGTCCCGACATTCCCGGCCGCAAGCCCTTTTTTACGGAGGAACGCGAGAAAACGGCGAATTTCAAAACGGTAGGTGCCGGCGGTAAGCGAAGACCGCCGTTCCAGCGCAACCAGACGCGCGTGGAACCGTTCCAGCAGTTCGTCACCGCTCATGAGACTGAAACTTCTCTTCCGGTTTTGCCTCCGGCGTTTCGCGGGCATAGAATTTGTCCCGAAGGATTGTGGGAACGTCCATGTCTCCGTCATTGATATTCCGGTGCGCGAGAAAGGTCTTGTCGCATATCGTACTCCATTCCTCGCTGGAGATAAACTCACCCTTTTCCGGCCTGCCCGCCTCGGAAGAACCGATCCGGGAATTGCTGTCTTTGGTCTGGAAACCGGTGGCGACAACCGTCACCTTGATCTTGTCCCCCATTTCGGGATCGATGCGTACACCGTGGGTAATGTGGACATTGTCGTCCGCGCTGCTCTTGAGGCGGTCCACAACCTCCTTGACTTCCAGCATGGTAAGATCCTCGCCGCCTACGATGTTGACCAGAATGTGCTTCGCCCCCACCATGGACAAGCCTTCAAGCAGGGGGTTGTTAATGGCGGCCGACGCGGCGGTGACAGCCCTGTCGTTATTCTTGCCCTGGCCGTAGCCTATGCCCATAAGGGCGTCTTTCTGCCCCCCCATGGCGGCAAGAACGTCGGCGAAATCAATGTTGATATCCTGAACATGGGTGATCATCTCGGAAATACCCTCTATGCCCTGGCGGAGTACATCGTCGACCATGAAGAGGGTCTCTTTAATGGGGGTGTCCGCTTTCACCAGACCAAGAACCTTTTCATTGGGAATGGTGATGATGGAATCGACGGCGTCCCGCATTTTCCTGATTCCTTCCTCGGCAAGGGCCATCTTGTAACGGCCCTCGTAGGCGAAGGGTTTGGTCACCACCCCGACGGTCAGGGCTCCCGCCTCTTTCGCGATCCGGGCGATGACGGGCGCGGAACCCGTACCGGTACCGCCTCCCATGCCGGCCGTCACAAAGACCATGTGGGCGCCCCTGATGGCTTCCAGGATCTTTCCCCTGTCTTCTTCGGCGGCATTTTCCCCTTTGACAGGATCCCCCCCGGCGCCGCGGCCGCCTGTCAGATTGACCCCGATCTGCAGTTTGTTTTCCGCCCTGTTTTTGTTGAGATCCTGCACATCGGTATTGACCGCTATGAACGTGACCCCTCCAAGGCCGCTTTCTATCATGCGGTTTACAGCGTTTGAACCACCGCCTCCGGCGCCGATCACCTTGATGATGACAGGAACCTGCCCGCCGGATTCCCGCGGCACGGCGTTCCCAAAGGGATCTGCTTCAGGGGAAGAAAATTCTCTTGTATATACGGGCATCCTTGACGGAGACCGCGCAGCCTGTTCCTGAAACAAAGTCTCCGCGGCGCCCGTTTTCACAGGCCATTCCCCAGGAGACCAAATTTCCCTTCCGTCTTCACGTACACCAAAAATGTTCATGTTTCCTCCCAAATCATTTTTTCCCGCGAAAACACACTAAAAAAATTCCTTCGAAAGCCATTCCTTGAGTTTTCCGAACAGATCGGCCTGTCCCTTGTCCCGTGACCGCGTTTCCCCCCGTTCGGCGCCCTTCAATTCCCGGTCGCCGCCTTCAAGAACAAGTCCTATCGCCGCGGCGTAGAGGGGGCTGGCAAATTCCCCGGAAAGCCCATCCACCCCCAGGGGAAATCCTGTCCGTACCGGAAGGGAAAAGATCTCCTGTGCAAGTTCCACCGTCCCCGGCAGCAGGGCGCCTCCTCCGGTCAACACCAGGCCTCCTCCCAGCGGCCGGGGCAGAACCAGGGTGTCCAGATGTTCCTTTACCATCTTGAAGATCTCCTCCATACGGGGCCTTATGACGGCAAGGATGTGAGATCTGGGTATGGCCTGGGGCGGACGGCTTCCCACGCCCGGCACGATAACATCGGCGTCGTCCTCAAGCTGCCCATCCCAGCAGCATCCCGCCTCAAGTTTTATTTTCTCCGCGTTCTCGATGGAGATATGGTTAAGTATGGAGATGTCACTCGTTACCTGCGCCCCGCCCGCCGGCACGGTGGCTATGAAACAGGCGGAACCGTCACAGTAGACAAGAAGATCGGTGGTTCCCCCGCCAAGATCGACAAGGGCGACGCCCATGTCCCTTTCCTCTTCGGTAAGCACGGCCCGGCCTGAGGCGAGAGGCTGAAGGATCAGATCGTTTACCATGAATCCGGCGCGGTTGACACATTTGACGAGGTTGCCGGCGCTTGTCGACGAACAGGTGATAATGTGCACCTCGGATTCAAGACGCATTCCTATCATGTCAAGGGGATCCCGTATTCCCTTCTGGCCGTCGACAATGTAGCTCTGGGGTATCACGGTAAGGATCTGGCGGTCCAGGGGAATTACAATCCCCCGGGCCACTCCAAGGACCCGGTTAATGTCGTCCTGCCCTATTTCCCTTGTTTCGCTCCTGGTTTTCCCCGCTACGGTAACCACACCCCGGGAAAGGATGCCTTCGATGTGGCTGCCGCCTATCCCCGTCCAGCAGGCGCGCACCTCACGGCCGCTGCGCATCTCGGCGGCTTCTATGGCCTGGGACACGGAACGGAGCGTGGCCTCTATATTCACCACTACTCCCTTGCGCAGCCCCGTGGAGGGGGAAAGGCCCACCCCGGTAATTTCGAGATCTCCGTTTTCATTGCGCTCGCCTATGACGGCGCATACCTTGGTCGTGCCGACGTCAAGCCCCACGACTAAATCGTCATTCGCCAGGGGAGGCCTCCTTCATTGTATAGGACGCGGTCGCGGTTCTGAAATCAATTTCCTCCAGTTCCGCGTGCCTTGACCGGAACACGTCTATCATGAGCAATACATAACGGAGAGTATCCTCGTTTATATTGTCCTCAAGACGAACCCTTACCGGATTATGTACCGGATAAAGAACAAGATCATAGCCGTCAAAGGGCTTCCTGTTTATGTATATCTCGGATATGGCTTCCAGCAGTTCAGGCGCGCCGGCGCTTATTTTTTCGATGTTTTCAAGGAGCGGGCTGAATACGGCGGGAAGCCTCATGCCCGGAACGGGGGTCCTGTCCATGACCATTCCCGACAGTATGGGAAGCCGGGGAGAAGCCTCCGTGATCCCCACGCCGATGATGACGCCGCCCCGGTCAAAATAGACGGGAACGGTCCGGCCGCCGCCTGACACAAGGGCCATGGCGGCGGGCACGCGGGGACTGAGGAATATCTTCACCCTGTCGGGGAAACGCTTCAATACTCTGGCTGTTTCAACCATGTAATGTTTCTCCAGTTCCCGTTCCACACGGGAGGCGTCCACGGTAAACCAGGAAGATCTGCCGCCTATGCCGGCAAGGGAAAGAACCGTATCCTGGTCCATGCCGGGAAAGGCGTTTATCTCGACTTCCTCAAGGGGCATGCAGGGACTCACGGCGAAAAGCCACACCAGTTCCGCGGCAATAACAAGGGCGGCGGCCATTATGAGCCGTTTAAGTCCCTTTCCCGCCCGTACCGGGGCGGCCTTCACGGAAATGACATCTTCGGAATAGATAAAATCACCCTGCATTCCAGGCTTCCTCCCGCGCGTTCCGCCTTTCCCTCTTCCGGTTCCGCCGCGCCACATTGACAATGAGCCCGGAAACCAGAAGCGTCGTGGCAAGGGAAGATCCTCCGGCCGAAAAAAAAGGAAGCGGCACCCCTGTCGCCGGCAGAACCCCCGCCGCCACCGCCACGTTAAGCAGGGCCTGCGAAAGGATAACGGTTACAAGGCCCGAAGCCAGAAGCCGCGTAAAAACAGATTCGGATCTTTCCGCCGCGCGGTATCCCAGAACGGCGAAAATGCCAAATATGGCAAAAAAGAAAAGCACCCCCAAAAACCCCGATTCTTCGGCAAACGATGAAAAAATAAAATCCGAATGTACCTCGGGAACGCTGGCTATTTTCCGCGTTCCCTGGCCTATGCCCTTGCCCCAGAAACCGCCCGAACCTATGGTAAGCAGGGACGCGCGGACCTGGAAGCCCGCTCCCTGGGGTTCCCATCCCGGCCAGAGAAAACTGATAAGCCGCCGCAGCCTGTGCTCCCTTGTAAGGATGAGGAGGCTCGACAGGGGAAGCAGCATGACGACCGCGGCGAAAAAATACCTGAGCTTTACACCCGCGAGGAAGAAGATGACAAGGGCGTTCACCGCTATGAAAACCGCGGTGGAAAAATTGTTCTGCAGATAGATCAGCACAAAAAAGAGGGCGGTTACCAGCACGGGAGGAAGCACGCTCGCGGCAAAAGATTCCATCTCGTTCTGTTTCCTGTCGAAGATGTGGGCCAGGTACAGGGGAAGAACAAGCTTGACCAGTTCGGAAGGCTGATAAGTCCAGCTTCCCAGGTGTATCCACCGGCTCGCCCCGTTCCTGGTTACCCCTATGCCGGGAACAAAGGTAAGGACGCAGAGCACAGCGCCGCCCAGGAGAAGGGGCCGCACAAGGGCCCGCACCCGTTCAAGACGCACGCGGGAAGCAATAAAAAAGAGCAGAAGACCCGCCGCCCCAAGCAGAGCCTGGCGGGAAAAGAAATACAGTCCGTCGGAAAAGAAACGTTCCGCCATGGCGTAAGAGGAAGAATACAGGGTCACAAGGCCTATCCCCGCCAGAAGGAAGACACTGGCGGCAAGGACGTGATCTTCGCGCACACGGGAAGCGTTTACCGTTTTTTCCGCGTCTATTCCGTACATTTTTTACCTACTGAATCTTCAGCGTTGAAAGGGCTATGATGGCAAAAAGCCCCCCGAGTATCCAGAACCGGATTACGACTTTCGTTTCCGCCCAGCCCGACAGTTCAAAATGATGATGAATGGGCGCCATTTTGAACACCCGTTTCTTCCGCAGCCTGAAGAAAAACACCTGTATGATCACCGATGCAATCTCCAGCACAAAAACGCCGCCTATGACAAGGCAGAGTATTTCCTTTTTTATGACAAGGGAAATAACCGCCACAACGCCCCCCAGCGAAAGACTGCCGACATCGCCCATGAAAACCTCCGCGGGGTGTGCGTTGAACCAGAGGAAACCTACGCAGGCCCCCACCACCGCGAGGCAGAACACCGTCAGCTCGCCGGCGTCCTGAATGTAGGGAATGCCCAGGTACGAGGAATAATCGACCCGCCCCGAAATATAGGTAAGGAACGCGAGGGTCACGAACACCAGAATAAGAAGCCCGGCAAGAAGCCCGTCAAGCCCGTCGGAAAAATTCACCGCGTTTGACTCGCCCACAATGAGGAGCATTCCGAAGGGTACCCACAGGAAACCGAGATCCACGACGGCATTCTTGAAGAAAGGCAGATACAGCGACGTGATATGCTCTTCGCCTGAAAAATAAAGTATCAGCATTACCAGGGCGGCCACGGCAAACTGGCCCGCCAGTTTGCCCCAGGCCGGAAGCCCTTCGGAATTATGCCGGACCACCTTGAGGTAGTCGTCGGCAAAACCAATCGCCGAAAGGGAAACAAAAGTCCCAAGTACAAGCCATACTTTAAGGCTTCCCAAATCCATCCACAGCAGCATGGAGATGAGCACCGAAAAAATGATAAATACCCCGCCCATCGTGGGAGTCCCCGACTTGCGCAGGTGCGTTTCGGGGCCGTCCGGCCGCACCGACTGGCCGACTTTAAGACTCCGCAGCATCACAATGACGCGGGGACCCAGCATGAAACAGATGAGCAGGGTGGTAAGCGCGGCGTAAGCGCCCCGGAACGTCAGATAGATAAAGACGTTGAACGGTGTAAAGAACTTTACCAGCGGATAAATGAATTCCAGAAACACTACGCCGCCCCCCTTCCAAGCACGCCGGAAAGCCGTTCCAATGCACAACCCCGGGACCCCTTCAACAACACCAAATCCCCGGGGTGAACATAGTCCTCAAGGGCACGGGCCAGCTCGCCAAAATTGTTGCTATGAAACCATGAAACGCGGGCGTCATCTTCAAGGACTGCCGCCGCGGCTTCGGTTTCAACTCCGAAAAGAAACACCATGTCGGCGCCGGAAGCGGCAAGGAGGCGGCCCAGCGCGCTGTGCGCTTCCTCCGAGGCGTTTCCCAGTTCCAGCATGGAACCCAAAACATATACGCGGCGGCCCTTCCAGAGGAGCCCGTCGCAAAAAGCCACTACCTCTGCCACCGATTCGGGATTCGCGTTATAGCAGTCCCGGATCACGGTAACAGGCCCCAAAAAAATTTCCCCCCTGCCAAAGAGGGGCCTTACCAGGGAGAGTCCCTCCCGTACCGCCCGGCCGCTTACCGGCGCCTGCTTCGCTATGGCAAGAGCCCCAAGCACATTCCGCAGGTTATACGGACCGGGAAGGGCGCAACGCGCGGCCTCCCCCTCCCAGGTTATTTCGGCGCCGTCAAGTCCCAGATCACGCACGGCCCCAAGTTCCGTAAAGGAATCCCGGCCGTAAAAAATTACCTTTCCCCGCACGTCACGGGCAAGAACATCGCGGTAATCATCACCGGCGGGGATCAGCGCCCGCCCGTTTCCGTCAAACTGTGAAAAAATATTTTTTTTCTCTTCAGCTATGGCGTCCCGGCTGCCGAGAATTCCGATATGGGCAGTCCCCACGCAGGTAACAAGGGCGATATGAGGACGAAGGACACGGGCAAGCTCCCCGATTTCCCCGCGGCGGTTCATCCCCATTTCAAAGATCCCCGCCTCATGACGATCCCTGACCGCGAAAACCGAAAGGGGAAGTCCCGTTTCGGAATTGAGGTTCCCTTCGTTCATCACCACAGCCTTCTCCCGCGAGACGATCTTCGCGGCAATTTCCTTGACGGTGGTTTTTCCCGATGAACCGGTGATCCCTATCCTGAGAAGGCCGGGAAATTTGTCAAGATAGGCCCTGGCGGCGTTCTGCAGGCCGGCAAGAGTATTCTCCACAACTACAAGTTCCCGCCCCCTGCTTTTGGCAAGTCCTGTCAAATCAAGGCTTTTGTCCTCAAGTTTCGACGCCTCAACCAGGGCCCCGGCGGCGCCCCTGTCAAAGGCGGCTTCCACAAAACGGTGGCCGTCGTCCGAGCCGCCCCTGAGGGCGGCGAAGAGGCCGCCCGGCTCCGCCTTTCGGGAATCCAGGCAGACCGACGAAAAACCATCGTCACGGCCGGCAAAGGAAAAACGCCGCGCCCCAAGAGACAGGGCCAGTTCGGCAAAACTCATAAGACGACCGTCTTTCAAGGTCCCTCCCGTTCCGGCGCGGCCGCGCCTGTAATTTTTATCTGAAGCACCGCTTCGGGGGCTATCTTTTCCAGTTCCAGATCGTGCAGGGCGATATTTTCTATGCGTTCCGATGAAGAAAGCACCGCTATCCCCGCGATAAGCCGCTTGTTGCTTTCGATCCACTGTTCCTGGGCATCCTCAAAACGCCTGGTTTCCTGTTCCAGCGCCGTATAGCGGACCGCCTGCCAGGCGTTAAGGCCAAAAAGGACCGGTATGCTTAACACCGTAAAATAAAGAAGTAAGGTCCGCCTCATCATTGTCCGTCCTCATCCAGCACTTTTTCCGCCGCCCGGAGCCGGGCGCTCCGCGAAGGCGGATTTTTTTCAATTTCGGCGCCGTCCGGGGTAATTCCCTTGCGGGTCAGCACGTTAACGGCCCGCCGCCCCTCACACCTACATATCGGCGCTTCGGGAGGACAGGTACAGTCCCTGTTTTTTTCCCGGAAGAAATTTTTGACGACGCGATCTTCCAGCGAGTGGAAGGTAATGACCCCCAGCCTGCCGCCGGGTTCAAGGATGCGCAGGGCCCCCTCCAGAAGGCCCGGCAGACGGGAAAGTTCTCCGTTAACGGCGATACGCAGGGCCTGGAATGTCTTTGTCGCCGGGTGAAAGGGCCCGTAACGGCGGGAAGGCGGCACCGCCTGAGTCACCAGTTCGGCGAGGGCCCCCGTCGTCGTAACAGGCGCGTCTTTCCGCTGCTCCACAATGGCGCGGGCTATACGCCGCGACTGGCGTTCCCCTGCGTTATTGTACAGGAGGTCGGCCAGATCGGCCTGGTCAAGCCGGGCAAGTAGATCCGCGGCGGTGGAGCCTCGTGAAATGTCAATGCGCATGTCAAGAAATTCATCTTTTCTGAAACTGAAGCCCCGGTTTCCCTTTTCGTAGTGATAGAAACTTACCCCCAGATCCATGAGGATAATGTCGGGCCTTTTAAGTTCCGCCGGATACTCGGCAAAAAAATCCTGGGACCAGCCGGAATAAAAATGAACCCTTTCCCCAAATTCGGCAAGACGCGCCCTGGCAATCTCGAGAATGGCAGGATCGGCGTCTACCCCTATCACACGAAGATCCGGAAAACGGGAAAGGAAAGCGAGGCTGTGCCCGGCCTCCCCGATGGTGGCGTCCACCATAAGTTCACCGTTCCTCTTCGGGGCGAGAATCCGCATTGTTTCCTCCGGCAAAACCGGAGTATGGACAACTTCCATTGATTACCCCGCGGGTCCTTTCCCGCGTCTACGAAAAAAGCCTGATGGAACCCATTTTCCTCCAGGCTTCCTGAATAACCGGCCTGTTCTCGTTCAGGTAGGCGTTATGAAAATCCGAATCCCAAATTTCAAGGCGGTTTTCCGCGCTTAAAATCAGGCAGTCCCTGTTCAACCCGGCGTATTTGCGTATCGCCTGGGGTACGGGAATACGTCCCGATTTGTCAACCTCGACAACCTGGGCGGGAAGGATATGGAAGTACTCTATCAGCGAGTATTCTTCCTCGGTTAGAACGGTGGAATCCCGCAGCTTGCCGGATACCTGCTCCCAGACTTCGGGAGTCATGACCCAGGCGCTGGGCTGCCTTCCCTGCGTGATCACCAGTTCGTTCACCCTGAAAATTTCCCGCAGACGTATGGGGATGGAGACCCTCCCCTTGTCGTCCAGCGTACTTTCAAATTTCCCGGTTCCAAGAATTGCCGCCATACTATCCTATTTTATGCGAACTTTTGCCACTACCACCCACCAATAATTATTACAAGCAAGCTCTTTCCAGTCAATTGGAGACAGGAAAGAAACATGAAATTTATTGGAGAAAATGCGGGAATGTCCTACACATCTGTATAGGTATGCGTGAAAACGGCAAGGGGCGCGGAAGAAACGCCGCGAAAGCAGCCGATCTTGTATTCACGCCGCCGGCGGCGTTATGATCACCGGTATGTACATGGACGAATATTTCATCGTTTTCCCCGAAGGAGATGTCCAGGAAATCCCCGGACGGCTTCCCATAAACGATATTGTGGACATCAACGGCAGCCATCTTCCCCTGCCCCTCCCCACCAACCGGATGATCGCCTTTCGGGTGGCCCGCATCAAAGTCAATGAAACAAAGGGAAGGAGCGAAACCCTGCACTATCTGGAGATGTTGAGCGCCGACGAACTTGTCCCCCTGTCCGGCGGCGGGGAGTGAACCGGATGAAAGGTCCCGTCCGTTCCGGGGAAACTTCCATTGGGACCGAAAAGGAAAGCGCCCTGCACCAGGCGCTGAAATTCCGTTATACGGGGGTGGGCGGAACAACAGAACATTCCCTTGAAGGCTATGTCTGCGACGGGATCAGGGACGACGGGGAGATCATAGAGGTACAGACGGGGAGTTTTGGCCCGCTCAAAAAGAAAATTCCCGTCCTTTCGGCGCGGGGAAGGGTCCGCGTCATACATCCTGTAACGGTCGTCAAGTACATTGAACTGCTCGATGAAAAAGGGAAGCCTGTGTACAGAAGGAAAAGCCCCCGGCGCGGAACGGAATGGGACCTTTTTTACCATCTGCTGTACGCCCCGGAACTTCCCCTTATTCCCGGTCTTGTCATCGAGCTTGCACTGGTGGACGTACTTGAACGGAGAACCAACGACGGAAAGGGCTCCTGGCGGCGCGGGGGGGCAAGCATATCGGGCAGGGAACTTGCCGCCTGGCGCGGAACCATTCCCCTGGAAAGACCCGCCGACTATCTGCGTTTTGTCCCCTTCGGCGGGAACGACGAATTCACCGTAAAGGATCTGGCCGAAAAGGCGGGAATAAACATTCCCCTTGCCCAAAAAACCCTCTACGTTCTTCTGAAAATGAACGTTGTGGAACGGACGGGAAAAAAAGGGAAAGCGTTTTTATACCGCGCGGCGCGCGGAAAGACGCCCCGGAGAGGCGCCGGCCGCAAAAACGGCCCGCCGGAACCATCAGGCCCGGCGGACGGTCTTTCGGGCCGGAATTACCAGGCGTCGGAAATATCGTCGGCGTCCCGGTTGTCCTCCGCGAAGAGGTCCGTTACCGCCCGAAGATCGTCAAAATAGATATAATAGGTACCGTACGCTTCCATGGGGTCACAGTCGACACGGAAACCGATGATCTGCAGGCCAAGCTGGTTGTTGTAGTGGTAGTTGCGCTGAACGATGCCGTTAAAACCGTCTTCCGCCTGCGGGGGAATCGCCACGGTAAGCCGTTTCCAGCCCTGGAAGTTGAGTTTTCCGACGTACAGTTCATAGTACCGGCCGAAAAAATCCTGCAAAAGCAGTTTGAGTTCATGGTTGTAGTTTCTTCCCACCACCCATACCGAAACGGTCTTGGTAATCCCCTCAATGGGAATGGGCCGTATGGGGTACACGGTAAAGCTGGTATGACCCCGGTGAATAAATTCAACCTTGGTACCCAGCACATAGCGGTCGGGAATGTTCATTCCCTCTTCCTCGGGAAGGGCCGCTTTCCCCGCGGGACTGCCGCTGAAAAGCCTTGTGGTAATATGCCCGTCGTCCGGAGATATACTGGAACGCCAGTACCCGTCATGTTCAAATTTGTCCACCGAAACTTCTTTCAAAAGCTGCTGGGCGGAATCTATGCCTATACGCTCGGCATTGGGGGTACCGACTTCCGCCCCCTGCTGGGCGAAAAGCAAAGCGGCGCCTGTCAGAAGCAGGGAAATTAGTATAAACCGTTTCATTGCTGTCTCCTTAATTGCCTGAGGCCCAAAGTTCCTGAACCCGTTCAGGATCGGTCAATTCATCACCGTCAAAAAGGGATTCAAACGTATCGGTGAGCACCTTGAACTGATCAAAGTAGATGTAAAAATCGTTGACCGGTTCGGTAGGCTGGGTCCAGATCCGGAACTTGACAAAGGTAAGGCCCGCCAGCCGGGGAAGCACCCGCTTTGACTGTACAATGTTGCCGGGAATTCTGGCCCTGATGTTTTTCCACCCCGTATAGCCTATGTTGCCGAAACGGATATTGTGAACCACGCCCTGAAAATCCCTGACATACGCCTCGATATAATAATCAAGATTAGATCCCCATACCCACATGTCCAGGTAGGAAACCCGGCCCGGAATGGGTATTTCAAAGGGTTCGTCCCCGCCTGTGAGAACAGGATACAGATCTATCCAGTTATACCCCCTGCGGTCAAACCGGCCCCAGATGCCAAGGCTTTTCAGTTCCTTTCCTTCCCGGTTCAGGCCGAACAGGGCCATTGGCCAGGAGGGCACATAAGTCAGCCGGGGATAGGCGGTGTCATCCGTTTTGGTGGCGAATTTGCTGGCATCCAGCTTCCATTCAAAATCGTAACTGTAGCTCCTCCCCGAGACAGTCCATTCGTGAGTTGTAACACCGTCAAAATTATCAAGCACAATGGCCTCATAATCAATGGTGTTTTCATCACCAAACGCTGCCGACGCGGCCATCACTGCCACAACAATAAGGCAGACAGCCCTGAAACTGCCGTGTTTCATCCGATACTCCTTTCCATATGTCCTGAGCCTTTGAAAACAAATTATAATTGGATTATATTTCGTTACGAAACATTTGTCAAACCTTCACGGCGTATCCCGCGTTATTTTCGGTAAAAACGGGAAACTTCCCCCAGCCGTTCGGCGTATTCCCCGCCGGCCGTTCTTCCGGGGGGGAGGATCATGCGGGACGGAATGGCCCCGGCTTTCCCCTGCACGGTCATTTTGACTGCCTGGGCGGCCTGGGCCCAGGGAGAATCGTCAAAGATAACCTTCGTTTCCCCGGTTGTAAGGGCCGGATCGAGCCAGGAAAAGAGGACAACGGGAATATCCGGCCTTTTTTCCGCAAAGGGCTGGGAAGGTCTGCCAAGAATGACGCAGGAAATTCCGTCGAAGTTTTCAAATTCCGCGCCGGGACCCAGAAAGCGGAATTCCGTTCCGCCGCCGAGCCCTTCTTCCAGGGCGGCGCGGAAGGCGGCCATTTCCCTGGTATGATACACAAGGACCGTTCCTCCCATGCCAAGGATGGCGGCGGAGCGGCCCGCCCGGTACATGTCCGATTCCCGGTCGGCGCTGAAAAACAGGGGGGCGTCCTCCCCGTTTTCCCCGGACAATTCAGGCCCACCCGCCTCCGCTCCCAAAACCCCCACCGGCGTTTCCGGGAATTCGCGCGAGTAACGCCGGGCCCCGTCGGCATAACGGTAGGGGACAAGGACACAATACGGATTGGCGGCGGCGGCCTCCAGCGCGAAAACAACCATGTCGGAGCCCGAATCTTCGCCGACGCGGACGGACTTTACCCGCCTGAAAAAAGCGAGGGAAAGTTCCATCCCGGCCGCCCCGGCCCGTTTTTCCCCGTAGATCCCCTCAAAGGCGGCGTCGGTAAGGATGAGTACCGGCGGCCGGAGAAAAAAAACCAGCGCCGCGAGGATAAAGACAACGGCAACCGCCAGACCGGCGGCAATACAACGGCGCATGCTCTTCCCTCAATGACCGCACGCATTGACCAAGCCTCCGCTATGCCATAAAATTATCTGATAGGGCGTGCGGCGTTTTGACGCGCGGCTTCGCATATTTTACCAGTAAGGAGCGCATATGACCAGTTACAGGGAATTGGGTCTTGTCAACACCAGGGAACTCTTCAAGAAAGCGGTAAGCGGGGGTTATGCCCTTCCGGCGTATAATTTCAACAATATGGAGCAGATGCAGGCTATCATCCAGGCCTGCGTGGAAACCAAATCGCCGGTGATCCTCCAGGTTTCCTCGGGGGCAAGGAAATACGCAAACCAGAACCTCCTTAAAAACATGGCCAAAGGGGCGGTGGAATACGCCCACGAGCTGGGATACGACATCCCCATTGTGCTGCATCTGGATCACGGCGACAGTTTTGAACTCTGCAAGGACTGCGTGGAGACGGGTTTTTCTTCCGTCATGATAGACGGCTCACATCTTTCCTACGACGAAAATGTCGCCCTCACCGGAAAAGTCTGCGAATTTGCCCATTCACAAAAGGACTATGTAACCGTCGAGGGGGAACTGGGGGTTCTTGCCGGTGTGGAAGACGATGTTTCCGCCGAGCACAGCCACTACACGCAGCCTTCGGAAGTAATCGATTTTGTCAGCAAGACCAAAGTCGATTCCCTGGCCATTTCCATAGGGACCAGCCACGGCCGGGCCAAATTCAAGCCGGAACAGTGCACGCGGGACGCCAACGGCATCCTCATTCCCCCTCCCCTGCGCTTCGACATTCTGGAAGAAATCGAAAAGAAGATTCCCGGTTTCCCCATTGTCCTGCACGGCTCCTCGTCGGTGCCCATAGAATACGTAAAGATGATAGAACAGTACGGCGGGAGGCTCCCCGATTCGGTGGGCATTCCCGAAGAACAGCTCCGCAGAGCGGCGAAAAGCGCGGTCTGCAAGATCAACATAGATTCGGACGGCCGCCTTGCCATGACCGCCCTTATCCGCAAGGTGTTTGCCGAAAAACCGGATGAATTTGATCCCCGCAAGTACCTGGGGCCCGCCCGCGACGAACTGAAGAAACTGTACGCCCACAAAAATGTCAACGTGCTGGGCTCGGCCGGCCAGGCGTAAACGGCGGGGGAAAAAGATACCGGTAGAGGCTTTCCCGAAACTTCAGTTTTCGGGAAAGCTTCTTACCCCGGAGAAAATTGCATGAGCCGTAATTGCTTAAGCCGGAATGAATTGGCAATTTTCTCCAGGAGCATTTCCCATCGCAAACAAAGTTTGCGCACCAACCGGGTTTTGGGAAATGCTCAGTACACTGATTTTTCATGAACCATACCACTGTAAGCGGGGCCCGTCATGGCTGAAGCGTTTGCACTTCTGGGGGACGAGGCGGTCGCGCTGGCCGCGCTTCACGCGGGAATAAGCGCCGCCTACGGCTATCCCGGCACACCCTCAACGGAGATCCTCGAGCGGATCATCGCCGAATGTGAAAAAGACGGCAACGGGGGCGCGGACGCGCGGGATCGCCCGAAGGCGGCCTGGTGCGTCAACGAAAAGACGGCGCTTGAGGCGGCGCTGGGGACCTCTTTCGCGGGCCGCAGGGTCCTTGTTACGATGAAGCACGTGGGCCTTAATGTGGCCGCCGATCCTTTTGTCAACGGCGCCCTCCTTGAGATCAAGGGCGGGCTTGTAATCGCCGCAGCCGACGATCCGGGGATGCACAGTTCCCAGAACGAGCAGGATTCCCGCTTCTACGCCGCCTTCGCCATGATTCCCTGTCTTGAACCCCGGGGCCAGCAGGAAGCCTACGACATGACGCGGGAGGCGTTCGATGTGTCGGAGCGTTTTCATGTTCCGGTAATGCTGCGCCTTGTGACACGGCTTTCCCACGCCCGTTCCACGGTTATTCCCGCTCCGCCGCGCGGGCGGAATCCGCTTTCAAAAGCCGGCGACAGAACACGGTGGATGCTGCTCCCCGTCTACGCGCGGAGAAATTACGCCTGTCTTGTGGAAAAACAGAAGGACATGGAGGCCTGGTCGGCGTCACATCCGGCAAACAAAACGGAAGGTCAAGGCGCCGCCGAATACGCGGACGGCGCGCATGATCTCGCGGTAATCACGTCGGGGCTCGGCGGCAACTACTACGACGAAAATCTTCCTGATTTCGCGGCCCTGCGCGGCGGGGCCCCTCCCCGCCTGCACATAGGGATCTATCCCCTTCCCGCCGAAAAAATACGACGGTTCTGCGAAGGAAAGAAAAGGGTCCTCGTTATTGAAGAGGGCCAGCCTTTCATGGAAGAACGGCTGCGGGGCATACTGCCCCACAAGGTGACGATAACAGGAAGGCTTGACGGGGGGATGATCCCCCGGACAGGGGAACTTGATCCGGACAATATACGGGCCGCGCTGGGGCTTTTGCCCCGGGCGGCCGCGCTGGAAAAAATACCGGAACTTCCGAATCTGCCCGCGCGGCCGCCCCAGCTCTGTCAGGGCTGCCCCCACGCCGACAGCTACGAGACGATCAAAAAAGTGATAACGGAGCTTGACGGAAACCCCGGTCATCCGTCGGTCGCGGTCAATTCGGACATAGGCTGTTATTCGCTGGGAGCCTCGCCTCCCTGGTCCGTTCCCGAATCCATCGTCTGTATGGGGGCTTCCGTAGGCATGGCCCGGGGCGCGGCGGAGGCCGGAATCCCCTACGCCGTCGCGGTCATAGGAGACTCAACCTTCATACATTCGGGGATCCCGGGCCTCATCGACGCGGTAAACGCCGGTACTCCCATGACGGTCGTGATCTTCGACAACTCCACCGTCGCCATGACCGGATGCCAGGAAACGGCCGTTCCCTCGGCAAAACTGCGGGAACTTGTCCTCGGGCTCGGGGTCAGGCCTGAGCGTCTTGTGGAACTCGACGCGAAGAGGCAGTTGATTGACGAAAACGCCGCCCGCCTCAGGGCCGAAATTGAATACCGGGGACTTTCCGTCGTGATCTTCAAAAGAGAATGCCTGGAAGCGGCCCGGAGACGGAAGAAGGCCGGCCGGAAAATCGAAGAGGCCCCGGAAGAACGTCCTTGTGAAAGGGCGGAAAAAACGCTACAGTGACCGTGCATGAAATACGATGTCATACTTGCCGGCGTCGGCGGACAGGGGGTCCTTTCCATAGCCGCCATCATTGCCGCTTCCGCGGTAACCGAAGGACTTGCCGTCCGCCAGAGCGAGGTTCACGGCATGGCCCAGCGGGGCGGGGCGGTGCTGGCCCATCTCAGGCTTTCGGACGGCATTATTCCGGGAGACCTTGTGCCCAGGGGCGGGGCGGATCTTGTCATCTCGATGGAGCCCCTGGAAAGCCTCCGTTACGCGCACTGGCTTTCCCCGGAAGGCGTCCTTGTAAGCGCCGCGGAACCTTTCATCAACATTCCCGATTATCCTGAAATTGGAGACATAATCCGCGCCATAAAGACCTTTCCCGTATCCCTCGTCGTCCGGGCCGCGGATCTCGCGCGGGAAGCGGGCCTGGCAAAGGCGGTCAACATGGTGATGGTGGGGGCCGCGTCCGCCTTTCTTCCCCTTGCAGGCGAAACGCTGGAAGCCGCCATAGCCGCCGCTTTCGCGTCCAGAAAGGACGCGGCCCAGGCGAACATCAGGGCGTTCAAAAGCGGCCGGAACGCGGCGGACGAAGAGCGGCGGGGATAACATGGATTACCAGTACTGGAACCCCGAAATCGAAAAAATGCCCCGTGCGGACCTCCAGGCGCTGCAGCTTGCGAAACTCAGGGCCGCGGTGGAGCGCGCCCTGGGCACATCCTTTTACCGGAAGCGTTTTGCCGGAGCGGGGATAACAAGCGCGGACGGCGTCAAAAGCCTTGAGGATCTGAAACGCGTTCCCTTTACCACCAAGCAGGATCTCAGGGACGGATTTCCCTGGGACTTTCTGGGCATAGCGCGGGAAGACGTGGTACGTCTCCACGCGTCAAGCGGCACCACGGGCATTCCCACCACCATTTACTTTAACAGGGGCGATCTGGGGCGCTGGGCGTCCTATGTGGCCCGCTGCATTTACGGCACGGGCTGCACCAAACGGGACGTGTTTCAGAACATGATTTCCTACGGCCTTTTCACAGGCGGGCTTGGTTTTCACGCCGGGGCAGAGGAAGTGGGAATGATGGTGATCCCGTCCGGATCGGGAAACACCACCCGCCAGTTCCGCCTTATGCGGGACTTCGGCACCACCGTACTGCACGCGACGCCGAGCTTTCTCCTTCATGTTGAATCACGGATGAAGGAAGAGGGCTACAGTCTGGAAGACTTCGCGCTGAAGCGGGCCTTTGCCGGGGCGGAGCCCTATTCGGAAGACACCAGAAGGCGCATAGAAGATCTGCTGCATATAGACGTGTTCAATTCCTACGGCCTTTCGGAAATGAACGGGCCGGGAGTCGCCTTTGAATGCCAGGAGAAAAACGGCCTGCACCTCTGGGAAGACGGCTACATCGCCGAGATCATCAACCCTGAAACCCTGGAGAATACAAGAGACGGTGAACCGGGCGAGCTTGTCCTTACCATACTGTGCAGGGAAGCGACTCCCCTCTTCCGCTACCGCACAAGGGATCTTACCGGCTTTTACACCGAACCCTGTCCCTGCGGAAGAACGCACCGCCGCCTCAGGCGCATTACCGGCCGCAGCGACGACATGCTTATCATCAACGGCGTCAACGTCTTTCCCAGCCAAATCGAGGAAGTGATCATGGCAATGAGGGAAGTGGGCAACAACTATCTTATCGTCGTGGAAAAAGACGGGGTTCTTGACAGGATAACCGTGAAGACCGAAGTAGGGCCGGACATCTTCATGGACGATTCGAGGCCCCTTAACGCCCTGCGGGAAAAAATACGCAAAACCATACAGGCGTCAATTACGATTAACCCCCGTGTGGAACTCCACGAACACGGAAGTCTCCCCGTCTCCGAAGGAAAAGCCGTCCGGGTCAAGGATCTGCGGCCCAGGGATGTGTAGGGGAATTTATCCCGTTTTCCCTTTTTGCCTGTCTCTGTTAACAGCATCCGGTAATGCCTGATACCATTAAGCGCGTACCCTCATAAACAGCATGTTTACCGTTATACTGGCAAAGTATCAAAACCTGAAGAATTTTTACCGCCAGGTCGAAGAAGTCGAAGAAGTTTCTGTACAAAGTCCCGTTTTTCTTCAACTTCTTTTACTTTTTCGACTTGGCGGTGAATTTCTTCTCCGGGATATTCTCATTTTATGGGAATTGTGGTACTGAAAAAAGTAAACGCCGGCGCCCTGACGCACGGGTTAATCAAGTATACGCATAGAGCACCCGGGCCGTGTGTTAAAAAAAAATCCGCGGGAGGCCCCGGGCCCGCCCGCGGATTGGTTCTTATGGAAAAAAGACGCGCACCGCGCGCGTTCCGGCCGGTGGTAACCGGAAACGCCTGCGGTTATCTGTCAGTTCCTGCTCCAGATTCCGTTCAGATTCTCGAAGGGGTAGGATAAACCGCCTATGGTTATGGAATTTGCCGTATAAGCGAACGTACCCGCCCCCGTGATGGTTTTGTAGACGGGGGTCATAGTGGCCATATCAAAGCTGACTACAAGTGTTGCGTTTATCCCTATCGATGTTGTCGTAGCGACGAACTTGATGGTGTCAGGGTACAAGCCGCCGCTACTATTGCCGATCACGTCTTGCGCAGGATATATACCGTCGTCCCGGACGAGAGATAAATTGCCACTCTGTGTCAAGGTTAAGGTATAATTATCATTACCCTCAGACCTGCTATACGATCCTTCCGGAAACAGGAGGCTGGCCGCCGGACTGCCGTCGTCGCAGCCGGCAAGAACCAATCCGAATATCAGCGCCACGCCGACTAACCCCGCCAAAAAAACTTTGTTTTTCATACTGTCATCTCCTCATTAGTTTATTCCATAAAGCAAAGACGCCG
>JAIRXH010000047.1 GCA_031268385.1 Treponema sp.
AGCGTATGAGTACCTTTGAACAGCGTATACGTGTCAACGTCCGACCGCGCGCCGCCGGCGCCTCGATGGTAGGCGGCGGCTGTTACCGTTTTACCGTGTTGACGCCGTCACTGGTCAGACTGGAATACTCGCCCGATGGCGTCTTCGAGGACAGGGCGACGCAGGTTGTGTTGAACCGTGATTTTCCTCCGCCCGAGTTCACCGTTGAAAAGACCGCTTCGTCCCTTGCCATCGTGACATCTTCGTTCAGGCTGGTGTACAACACGGAAGGCGGTCTCTCCCTTCCCTTTACGCGGAACAGCCTTCAAATTCAGGTGATATGTCCCGGTTCCCCCCACGGAAAGCTCTGGCATTACGGCGACAGGCCCGGAAATCTTGGCGGGACAACCCGTACCCTTGACGGGGCGGACGGGGAAGTTCCCCTTGAAAACGGTCTTTTGAGCCAATCAGGGTACGCGATCCTTGACGACAGCGCGTCCATGATCCTCCGTGAAGACGGCTGGATCGAAAGCCGGCGCGGCGGCGCGGTCGATCTGTACTTCTTTGCCTATGCCCACGATTACCGCCGCTGCCTCAAGGATTTTCAGTACCTCGCCGGTCCCGTTCCCCTCCTTCCCCGTTACGCACTGGGAAACTGGTGGAGCCGCTACTACCGGTATACCGAAGAAAGCTACCGGGCCCTTATGGAGCGTTTCAGGGCCGAACGTATTCCCTTTTCCGTGGCGGTCATAGACATGGACTGGCACCTTGTGGACGACGTTCCCCCCCAATACGGCCATGGCTGGACGGGCTACACCTGGAACCGGAAACTGTTCCCCGATCCGGAACGATTTCTCGCCTGGCTTCACGAACAGGGACTCTGCGTCACGCTTAACGTACACCCCGCCGGCGGGATACGGGCCTTTGAGGATGTGTACCCCGAGATGGCGAAGGCGATGGGCGTCAACGGCGAGAGGGGGGAACCGGTTCTGTTTGACTGCGCCGATCCCGAATTCCTCAAGGCGTATTTCGAGATTGTGCATCACCCCATGGAAGAGGGGGGCGTTGATTTCTGGTGGATAGACTGGCAGCAGGGCGGCGTGACAAAAATCCCGGGCCTTGACCCGCTGTGGATGCTCAACCACTATCACTACCTGGATTCGGCGCGGCGGGGCGGGCGGCCGCTGGTGTTTTCGCGTTACGCGGGGCCGGGAAGCCACCGCTACCCCATAGGCTTTTCGGGCGACACGATCATCACATGGGAATCCCTTGACTTCCAGCCCCGTTTTACCGCGTCCGCGTCGAACATTGCCTACGGCTGGTGGAGCCACGATATAGGCGGCCACATGAAGGGATACCGCGACGACGAGCTTACCGCGCGCTGGGTGCAGCTCGGCGTCTTTTCTCCCATTAACAGGCTCCACAGCAGCAACAACGCGTTTTCTTCCAAGGAACCCTGGACCTATTCACAGCCGGCCTCGGGGATTATAACGGAGTACCTCAGACTGCGGCACCGCCTTGTTCCCTATCTTTACACGATGAACCGCCGCGCCGCCTTTGAAGGGGAACCGCTTGTCCAGCCTCTGTACTACGCCGAACCGGAACGGGAAGAGGCCTACCGGGTTCCCAATGAATATTATTTCGGAAGCGAACTCCTCTGTTGTCCCATTACAAAACCGCTTGACAGGGAAGCGGGGGCGGCTTCCTTCGGGGCCTGGCTTCCGCCGGGTCTCTGGTTTGACTTCTTCAACGGACGCTCCTATTCGGGCGGGAGGAGGCTTGCGCTCTGGCGCCCCCTTGAACACATGCCCGTACTCGCGAAGCAGGGCGCCGTTATCCCCCTGGCGCTGCTTCCGGAATGCCCGGGGGAAGGGGCGGCGCTCAACTCGACGGAAAACCCCCTGGCGCTTGAAGTTCTTGTCTTCGCCGGGGCCGACGGCGGTTTTCACCTGTGGGAAGACGACGGCACGGCGGAAGGGGACAACTGGACGGATACCTTTCTGGAGCTGAATTGGCGTGAGGGACGCTTTACCATTTATCCCGCGGCCGGCCGGCCGGGCGGGGGCGCGCCGGCGGAACGGCGCTGGCGTCTTGAGTTCCGGGGCTTTGAAAATACCGCCGTCCGGGTGAACGGAGAGCTCCGGGAGACTTCGTATGACGGCGGGATCAACTGTCTTGTGGTGGAAATTCCCCGCCTCCCGGCGGATGAAAGGCTTGACCTCTCGTTCGAAAGGACGGCATGCGCGAAGAACAACACCCGCGCCGACATACACCGTTTTCTGCTGCGGGCCCAGATGGACTACGGCCTTAAGGAACAGGTAACGCGCGTTGTTGAAGAGGCCGCCTCCCCAACGGCGGCAATCGCCTGGCTTGCGGCCCTGGGCCTTTCGGAACCGGTATCAGGCGCCCTTACCGAGATACTTGCCGCCAATCCGTCATGAGGAAAGAAGATCCGCGAAGAGGGCGCCGGTAAAGCGGGCAAGATCGGACGGGGCAATGAGGATCTGTACGCCCCGCGTCCCGGCGCTGACGGCGATATACGGAAAGAGTTCCGCCGTTTCGTCGATGAACAGGGGGAACTTTTTCTTCATGCCTATGGGGGAACAGCCTCCCCGTACATAGCCTGTAAGCGCTTCAAGATCCTTTACGGGAAGGAGGTCAACGCTTTTTTCGCCCGCGAGGACGGCCGCTTTCTTCTGGTCAAGTTCGCCGGACGCCGGAACGCAGCACACCAGCGGGGCGGAAGACGAGCCCAGAAGAACGAGGGTCTTGAAAACCTGTTCGGGCGGAAGACCAAGCAGGCGCGCGGCCCGCGCCGCGCCGAGATCCCGCGTATCCACGGAATAGTCCCTTGTTTCGTACCTTATGCCGGCGGCGTCAAGAAGCCGCTGCGCGTTGGTCTTCCCCGGCTGCTTCCCGCTTTTCATGTTTCCGGTATGTTCCCGCGGATTGCGAGTATTTCATTCTTCTCCATGCCGTTCTCCCCGCGTAACCGTTACTTCCATTACCCGGTGCCGGAACACCTTGACCACCGTGACGAGGAGATCCCCGCAGGCAAAACTGTCGCCCGCGCGGGGCGGGCCCGGCAGGGATTCTATCACCCAGCTTCCCACCGTCGTGTTCCACTTTCCTTCCCCCCCGCGTTCGACACGAAAAAACGCGAAAAAATCCCCAAGGCCCGTCCTGCCCAGGACCCGCCAGCGGTTTTCCCCCAGGGCGGCGATCTCCTCGACCACTTCGTCATGTTCATCCCAGATTTCCCCCACAAGTTCCTCTACAATGTCCTCAACGGTAACTATGCCCAGCGTACCGCCGAATTCATCCACCAAAACCGCCATGTGGGATTTTTTCTTCTGGAGGATCTCAAGGAGTTTTGAAACTTTCATCGCCCTGTTGATATAGACAACCGGCTTGACCAGGGACGCCGGCCGCTCGCCCCCCTTCATGACCCGGTGGTGAAAATCCTTCAACAGTATAACCCCGGTGATATTGTCTATGGTGTCCTGGTACACAGGAAGCCGTGAAAAACCGGTTTCCGCGAATTTCCTGTCTATCGCGTCCGGCGCGGCGTCAAGGGGAACGGCCATTACGTCGATACGGGGCGTGTAGATCTCGCCCGCGGTAACATCGTCAAATTCTATCACCTGGCGAATCATCTCCTCTTCCTGCCTGTTGATACCCCCCTCCCTGCGTACTTCCTCGACAAAGGTAAGCAGCTCGTCTTCCGTCACGGGCGCTCCGCTCTTTACCCTGAAAAGCCTGACGATGCATTTCTTCCAGCGGCTTACAAGAAAATTGACGGGGGTAAGGACGAACACCAAAAGGCGGAGAACGGGGGCGGCCATCATGGCGGTATGCTCGGGCGCTTCTTTCGCGAGGGTCTTCGGCGAAATTTCACCGACGACAAGAACCAGCACGGTCATCACGACGGTGGCGACGCTTACCCCGGCGTTTCCGAAAAAGCCGACAAACAGCATGGTCGCCAGGGCGGAAGCCGTAATGTTGACGACGTTGTTTCCGACAAGAACGGTTGAAAGGAGCCTGTCGTATTTTTCAAGAAGCTTCAGGGCAAGGGCGGCCCTCCTGTTTTTTCCGGCAAGATTCTTGAGCCGTATGCGGCTTGCCGCGGAAAAACCGGTTTCCGCCGCGGAAAAGAAGGCGGAAAGAAAAAGAAGCAGCACAAGGATTATGATTATCCCCGCCGCGTGGTAGTCCATACCGTAACAGTATACCCCCCTTCGCCCATAAAAAAAAGGCTCAAAAGTCCGCATGGGGACGGAAACCGCCGGATGATCAAGTGCCGCGTCAACAGAAACCGGATTTGGCGTCCCGTGTAACGGATCGCCTCACCTGTCCGGATGTGCTGTCAAAAGTTCCCAAATTCCGTCACTCCTATCGTCCTTCGGAATGCCGCAGTATTCCTTGAGAATCCTGATTGTATCACTCTGTGAATAGTACTGCTGCAGGGAACGGGAATCGTCAGATACGCTCGGAGGCCGCGGTTCCCGGTATTGAGTACGGTATTTTCCGGGAGTCATTCCGGTATTTTGCATAAATGTTTTTGTAAGATAGCGGGGATCCGAAAAACCGGATTCCAGGCAGATATCAAGGATCGTCCTGTTGTTGTACCGCAGGAGCTTGCAGGCATGACTGAACCGTACCATGGTGACGTAATTCTGAAAGGTCTGGTTCAGGTTGTTCTTCACAAAATGTGAAAGGTAGTGCAGCGAAAGTCCTTCCTTTTTTGCGATATCGGAAAGACATATCTTGCGGGTGTAATTGTCGTCTACATACTTCAGTATGCGGTTCAGCCTTTCTACGCGTTTCATAGCCGCCCTGTATTCTTCCCGGCCAATCTGGTGGGAAGGCAATTTCTCCAGCCAGCAGTACATGAGCACATTCAAGAGGCCGGAACAGAGGATCTCGTAATTGGAAGCATTGCTCACATAGTGTATGGCAAGTTCAATGACAAGCCTTCGGATCTCCCCGCACTGCGTTTTCGGGATATATTTGAAGGGAAGAACGGCATCGAAATGAATGTTCTCAAGGGGCGGAATGTCCCTGAACAAATCCGGCGAAACCTGTATGCACAATATGCACGCCGAACCGTCGCCCGTCTTGATCTCATGGGGCTGGTTCGGATTGAGTAACACTATATCGCCGACAGGAACGGTACAGACCTGGTTTTGACAGACAATCCGGGGACTGCCTTTTAAAACAAGATTTATTTCAAAATCACGATGCAGATGCGGCGTACGGTAGATGACATCGATCAGAAAAAGATTGACATGCCTGATCTGCGGATGTTGGACAACCTCAAATTCGCCAACCAAATCCAGCCTCCATGATACGCGGCCAAGCCCGCCCAAAAACAATCAGTGTCCGTCCGCAAAGTAACCGTCTTTACAGACAAACGCTGTTCATTATTCAGTAAAACCGGTTCAACATTCACGTATGGACACGGCGCCAGTCAGACCGTTTCCCGTTCCCCGGGGAGAACTGCTATTTTACCATGAGAATGAACTTCTTTCCAGAAAATTTTACACCAATCCCATAAGCAGCTTCATGGTGTACATCTCAAGCGTTTCAAAGTCCCGGTTTTCAAGACACTTTTTCTGAAAGGCGTAGTCAAAACGCAGGGCCTTCTCTTCCAGTGCCCTGAATATTTCGAGGCTGTTCCGCAGGTGTTTATAGCTTTCGCCGTCCCTGGTGGTACGCATGGCTTTTACATCAAGACCAACATACTCGCCCTTTGACCCATAGTTGTTTTCAATAAGCAGCTTTACCTGGTTAAAGGCGCTGCGGATATTTTCGGTACCAAAACTCTTGTCCTGGTCGAATTTTATGCCGTTTTGATCGTTCAAATGAACGGTCCAGAGTTTGCCCATGGCAAGGGCAAAGCCCATTTCACAGGCGGGATCCAGTCCGGCAAGAACGGCATGGGCGCTTTCTACATTGACCCCCACCCGCCGAGGATCTTTTACTGCCGCCGCAAGACCCAGCGCATGACCCGCCGTCCCGCAGATACTGCGGTCGACAGGTTCATTGGGCTTGGGTTCTATCGCGACGCGAATGCTACCATCGTAATCCAGCATGGCGTTGACAGCTTCAATGAGTTTTTCTGTCGCCCAGACCGGACTCTTGGTCTCGGCGCACAGCGTACCTTCCCGGGCCAGCCACAGGACCAGCATACTGGCGCCCAGTTCCTTTGCAATATCGATGGAGCGGAAGGAACGCCACAGCGCGTATTCCCTGTCTTTTTCCGATGTTGACAGATACCCACCGTCCGCCGTACGGGGATCCATCCAGAGTCTGGGCGCCACAAATTCCGCGGCAAGGCCGTATGTATCCAGCAGAGCCTTCACTTTGCGGGCCTCCACCCTGATTTGATCTTCATCAAGATCGTTGATGCCGGGAACGGCGTCGTCATCGTGAAACTGAACGGCGGAAAATCCCAGTTCGGCGAATTTTTTTATTTTCTCCTCAAGGGGAATTTCCGCCCTGGTAGCGGGACCGTAGGAATCCGCACCGCTGTGTACATTCCAGGGTCCGACAGAAAATTTGAAACGCTGCATAACAGCCTCCTTAATTTGCCTGTTGAAGATACCCATAAAAAACCCGGTCCGCATTGACGGATTTGCGATGAATATCTGATTAATTTGCTGTTGCGATCCGAAAGTCCGGAACCGTTCTTGCCGGTAAACCCCAAATTAATCTATAGATAATGACAAAATTGTTATTTACTTTTTTTAAAGGCCAAGCTACAATTCGGCGTATTAATGGTCATTTTTATGGAGGTTAGTATGAACAAAAAAACAACGCGCGCCGTTCTGGCTGCGCTTCTTGCCGCCGCAGCGTTTTGTTTTCCGCTCTGTAAAGGCAGTGAGCAAAAAAAGGACGTAACTCTTGAGGTGTGGCACTACTTTGAAAGCGATGGCGAAAGGGCGGGCATGCAGGGAGTTGCCGATGAATTTATGGCGGTCAATCAGGGAGTCAAGGTAAATGTCACCTACGTTCCCCGGGACGAGCTTATCAAGCAGTACATGATGGGAGCCGTTTCCGGTGAACTGCCTGATATTTCCATGATGGACAACCCCGACATGGCCGCGTATATTGAAATGGGGATCTGCCTTGACGTTACCGACAAATTCAACGCGTGGGAAGAAAAGGACTACTACTACGAAGGGCCCCTCAATTCCTGCAAAAGAGACGGCCGGATCTACGGTCTGCCGCACAATTCAAACTGTCTGGAACTTTTTTACGACGTGGATCAATTGAGGGAAGCGGGAGTCACTCCCCCGACTACCTGGGATGAACTCTCAGCCGCGTGTGCGGCTCTGAAAAGAGCGTATCCCAATCTCTATCCTCTGGGGTTCAGTTCGAACAATAACGAAGAAGGCACTTTCCAGTTTATGCCCTTCCTCATTTCCTCAGGCGGAAGCGTGGACAATCTTGCCTCTCCCGAATCCATCAGGGCCGCGGCGTACTGGAAAGAACTGGTGGAAACGGGCTATGTTTCAAGGGACGTCATCAATTGGGGCCAGTCGGAACTGAACGCCCAGTTTACTTCGGGAAACGTTATCATGCAGGTGAACGGGCCCTGGAACATTTCCATTTTGAGGGCAAACGCCCCTGGTAAAAACTGGAATGTGACGCTTCTGCCCAAAGACAAAAAATACGCATCCGTACTGGGTGGTGAAAATTTCGCGGTCACAAAGGCATGCGAAGACGCCGAAGTCGGCTGGGCCTACCTCAGTACTCTGTGCAACGGCAAAAACTCGGCGGAATACTGCGCCGCTGTGGGAAAATTTTCTCCCCGGAGCGATGGCTCCCGGTTCAGCAATGTATGGGACACCGATCCCATTCTCAAGGTCTTTAATGAAGGCATGCAGTACGCCATGCCCAGGGGACCCCACCCCCGCTGGACCGAATTCTCCGCCGTGATCAGCAACGCCCTCCAGGAAGTATTGACCGGCGCCAAGACTCCCGAGGTGGCGATGCGCGACGCCCAGAGGGCCGGCGAAGCCGTCATGGCAAAATAGCGGCTACCTGTAAATTATGAGCCCGTCGGGGGAATTCCCCGGGCGGAGATTACCGGGCCCGCCTGTCCTCAAGGAAGGCGGGTCTCTTGAATAAATCGCGGGACGCGGCCATAGTGGAATAACATGCCCGCCCGGAGCGGGCAGTTAACTCTGGAGTTGCGTATTTTATGGAAAGCTTTATCCGGAAACACAGGACGAAATTAACGGGAGCCGCGTTCGTTTATCCCGCCCTGATTTACATGATCCTTCTGGTCGGATTCCCGATACTGTACAACATCGTAATCAGTTTTCAGAATGTCAGTGTCATGACAATACGGGAAGGCAAATACGACTTTGTCGGGCTTGCCAACTATATTGATCTTGTAAAGAACCGCATTCTGCTTAAAACAATGCGGCAGACTTTTGTCTTTACCTTTTTCTGCATTCTGTTCCAGTTTTCAACAGGGTTGCTCCTTGCGCTTTTTTTCAAGCTGAAATTTTTGACGGCAAAACCCATAAGGGGCCTCCTCCTTGTGGTCTGGGTTGTTCCCATGACGGTAACGGCGCTGATCTTCAAATTCATGCTCCAGACGGACGGCGGACTTGTCAACGTGGCGCTGCAGGCCGCACGTCTTATCCGCCAGCCGGTTCAGTGGCTTGTAACCGAAAAGATGGCGATGGTCTCCGTGATAATCGCCAACTGCTGGGTCGGCATTCCTTTTAACATGATTCTCCTCCTTGCCGGCCTCAACGGAATTTCCGATGAACTCTACGAAAGCGCGAGCATAGACGGCGCGGGACGTGTTACCGGCTTTTTCAGGATTACCCTGCCCCTCTTGAGGCCCGCGATAATGTCCGTACTTATTTTGGGTGTCATCTACACTTTCAAGGTTTTCGATCTGGTCTACGTTATGACCAGCGGCGGACCCGTAAACGCGACGGAGCTTTTGTCAACTTATTCGTACCGCCTCTCGTTCAGGGAGTACCAGTTCAGCCTGGGGGCAGGCGTCGCCAACGTGCTTTTCGCGTGCCTCATCGCTGTGGCGCTGTGGTATCTTTCGCTCACGTCCAAAGACGAGGTGATGTAACATGAAGGGGAAAAAGACAACTCAGGTTATATTGAACGCCGCCGCCTTTGTGATTGCCCTTTTCATGCTGTTTCCGATAGTCTGGATCATCCTCAATTCATTCAAGGCGGAAACAGAAATATTCGCAAAACCCATAAGGCTTCTGCCCAGGGAATTCCTTACCGTATCGTATACAAAGTACCTTGTTGAAAACAATGTCTTTCAGGGTTTTTTCAACAGCCTTTTCATAGCATCAGGCTCCCTCCTCGTGGGTCTTGCCTTCGCGGTTCCGTCGGCCTATGGCCTTGCCCGCTTCAGGCTGAAAAGCGCGAAAGCCGTACTGATGATGTTTCTTGTTACCCAGATGCTGCCATCTTCGCTGCTTCTCACTCCCATGTACCTTACGTTCAGCAAAATAGGCATTCTTAACAACTACCTCGCGCCTATCCTCGCGGTGGCGACAATAAACATTCCGTTCATCGTGGTGGTTACCCGTCCCTTCTTCCTGAATCTGCCCAAGGGGATAGATGACGCGGCGCGTATTGACGGGTGTACCGCTTTCGGCGCTTTCTTCCGCGTAATGCTGCCCATCGCCAAACCCGGCGTTGTTACGTCCGCAGCCTTGGCCTTTATTTTCGGCTGGAACGATCTTGCCTACAGTATGACCTTCAACATCAGGCCGGCCCTGCGCCCTCTTACCTCAATCATCTACAACCTTATGCCAAAGGAAGGGGTAAAGTGGAGCGGCGTTATGGCCCTCGCGACGACGGCCATTCTGCCCATCATAGTCATATTTCTGATCCTCCAGGAACATATCGTCGGCGGCCTCACGGCAGGTTCGGTCAAGGAATAGGGTTTCCGTCCCCTCCGCTGGCCGGCCCGGCGGTTCCCATATCAAGACAGGAGTGAAACATGCAGTTTACCGAAGGCTTATGGCAGGACAAATGCGGCGTGAAGCTGCACAGAGCGGAAGAATTGTGGCGGTATGAGGTGAAAAAAGACAGTATCCGCTGTCTGGTTCCTACCCGGAAGATCCATACCCTGCACGATACTACCGGGATGACGTGCCTCCATTTTACGTTTTCGGCGCCCGGGGAAGACATGACAGCCGTTAAAATGGAACATTTTACGGGCATTGTTGAACGGGGCCCCGGCTTCAGGCTTGACACGGACAAGGATCTCCACCCCGAGATTCAGGATGAAGAGGAAACCCTTACCCTCTCAAGCGGCCGGATGAAAGTCGTTATATGGAAAACGGGTCTTTTCAGGTACGGCTTCTTTTTTGACGGCGCGCTTTTGACGTCAGGAGGGAACCGGGGAACGTCCTACGTTACCGGCATTGACTACGAGGCGGACAGGGCAAGCGACTATAACGGAAGACCCGCGCCAAAAAACCACATGGCCGAAACATACATGAGGGAAGTGTTGAGCCTTGACGTGGGTGAATATATCTATGGCCTCGGGGAACGATTCGGTCCGCTTGTGAAGAACGGACAAAGCGTCGATATCTGGAACAGGGACGGGGGATCCTGCAGCGATCAGGCGTACAAGAACATTCCCTTTTATCTTTCGGGAAAGAACTACGGCGTTCTTGTGAACACCCCTTCCAGGGTGGAATTTGAAATCGGTTCCATAAATGTCAGGAATGTTGAATTTTCGGCCGGGGGGGAATGTCTTGAGTATATTGTGATCGGCGCGGAAAACCCCAAATCGGTGCTTTCAAAATACACGGCCCTGACCGGAAGACCACCCGTGCCGCCGGCGTGGTCTTTCGGCCTCTGGTTGTCGACAAGCTGGATACCGGATTCAAATGAAAAAATCACTATGGAATTCATAGACGGCATGAAGGAACGGGGTATTCCGCTCAGTGTGTTTCATTTCGATGCCCGCTGGATGGACGATTTTAACTGCTGTGATTTTATCTGGTCAAAGCGTTTCGGAGACGCGAAGGTCCTGTTGAAAAAAATACACGACCGGGGCGTCAAGGTGTGCGTATGGATGAATCCCTATGTCAGTCAGGAATCCGTACTCTTTGACGAGGGAAAAAAGAACGGGTATTTCATAAAGAAAAAAAACGGCGACATCTGGCAGACCGATGTCTGGATGAGCGGAATGGCCGTTGTGGATTTTACCAATCCCGCCGCGCGCACTTGGTACATGGGCCGTCTGGAAGAACTCGTCGATATGGGCGTCGATGTTTTCAAAACCGATTTCGGCGAACGCATTCCTGTCGATGTCGCGTATTGGGATGGATCGGATCCTGAAAAAATGCACAACTACTACCCGTATCTGTACAACAGCGCCGTTTTCCATATGCTGAAACAAAAGAAGGGTGAAAACGAAGCCTGCGTGTTCGCGCGATCCGCGACTGCGGGCACCCAGCAATTCCCGGTGCACTGGGGCGGCGACAACGACGCGAGTTATGTTTCCATGGCCGAATCCCTGCGGGGGGGGCTTTCTTTCTGCCAGTCGGGCTTTGGTTTCTGGGCGCATGACATAAGCGGTTTCCAGGGAACCGCCACGCCGGATCTATACAAGCGGTGGGCGGCCTTCGGCCTTCTCTCCACTCACAGCCGGCTGCACGGACAGGAAAGCTACCGTGTTCCCTGGCTTTTTGACGAGGAAAGTTCCCGTGTGCTTGCCCACTTTACCCGCCTCAAGTGTTCCCTTATGCCATACCTTTTTTCCCAGGCAGTCTCCGTTCATGAAACCGGCGTTCCCGCCATGCGGGCAATGATGCTCGACTTCCCCGGCGATCCGGCCTGTGGAACACTGGACAGGCAGTACATGCTGGGCGACGATCTTCTCGTGTCTCCCGTATTCCGGGAAGACGGCTTCGCGGAATTCTATGTACCCGGCGGCGGCGTGTGGGTGAACTACCTTGACGGCGAATGCTTTGACGGGGGCAGATGGTATCGGCGACGCTATGACTACTTCAGCCTTCCCCTCCTTGTAAGGCCCGGCGCCATTATCGCGTCAGGCATGGTGGATACTTCGCCTGTCTATGATTATATCAACGGCGTATGTTTCCACGTTTTCGACATACAGGATGGGGCTTCCGCCGAATGTACGGTTTACGACAGCCGCCGCATCAGGTCCCTGAAGGCCGCCGTTTCGCGCGGCGGGAATCTTCTCGAAATTTCCTGTCCGGGCGGCGGCGAATGGTCGGTATGGTCATGTCTCTACAGGATACGTTCCGCCGAAGGGGCGGATCTGCGTGAAGCCCCGGAAGGATCGTTCGGGAAAGGCTGCGCGGGCGGCATAATTGCCGTACCCCATCCAGGTGTTGTCAAAATACAGCTTGAAATTGAGGCGGATATCTGACGTGCATTTCTCCTGGGTCAACGAATATGAAACGGCAAGACGCGCGGCAGGCGGCATCAGAACGCTTGAGCAGATACCAGACGGGGTTGTCCTCCGGTGTGACGAAGGGATGTTTCTTGTCGATAGTCCTGGCGGCGGTGTCCTGCGCCTAATCTATACTTCCAGGGAATGTTTTTCAGGCGTCAAATCGTTTGCCGTTGAGGAATGGAAAAGGGAGCCCCTTGAGGTCACCAGCGGCGAAGATTCCTGTACGGTCCGCGCCGGTTCTTCCGTTCTTGCCGTCCGCAAGGAAGATACAGGCATGTCCTTCCGGAACGGAACCGGAAAAACGGTACTGGAAATTCCCCCAAACGCCTGGTACTGGCGGAAAGATCCCGCGAAACATACTGTCGGCGCCGCCTTTCGCATACGTGAGGGGGAACATTTTTACGGTCTGGGAGAAAAGACGGGATTTCTTGACAAACGCGCTTCCCGTTTCAGGATGTGGAACACGGGACAAACAGTCTACACCCCAAGCACAGATCCTCTGGGCAAGTCCATTCCCTTTCTCATAGCGTATGACGGAAATACGGCATACGGCCTCTTTGTTGACAAGACCTGCAACATGTACATCGATCTCGGTGAAAAAAATGATGAGCTGTTTACTATTGATGTTGAAGATTCCGAAATGGAGATGTATTTTTTCGCGGGTCCTTCGATAAAGGATGTCATAAAAAGATACATGAATCTTACCGGAAAAATGGATCTGCCTCCCAAATGGGCACTGGGGTACCAGCAGTGCCGCTGGAGTTATGGCGATGAAAAACAGGTCATGTCTATCGCGAAAGAATTCAGAGAACGCGGCTTTCCCTGCGACGTGATCTACCTTGACGTTGATTACATGGACGGATTCAGAGTCTTTACTTGGGATCCGAACCGCTTTCCGGATCCCGGGCGGATGACAAGGGAACTTGCGGGCATGGGTTTTCGTACAGTGGTTATCATGGAGACCGGCGTCAAAGTGGAAGGAAGCTACGATGTTTATACAAGCGGCATACGTGAAGGGGTGTTCTGCTCGAAGCCGGGCGAACCGCCCTATCAAACCGACCTCTGGGCGGGAAGGACGGTCTTTCCCGATTTTACCAGGGAGAAGACCCGCCGCTGGTGGGCCCGCCTGCAGGCCGCGCTTCTGGGCAGGGGGGTCTCGGGGCTCTGGGTGGACATGAACGAGCCGACCGATTTTTCTTCCGAAGCCGAAGTTGACTGGACCAGGGCAACCGTTCCGGGAGATGTCGTGCTGGATCATGACGGACAGCCGGGTACCTTTGATCAGTACCACAATGCCTACGGGAACTGCATGTGCCGCGCAGCGCATGAATCATTCGGTATGCACCGGCCCGGAGAACGGCCCTTCGTAGTATCACGGGCGGCGTACGCCGGCATACAGCGTTATGCCTGTGTGTGGACCGGTGATAATCACAGTTGGTGGGAACACATCGCCGCGGCCATGCCCATGCTTATGAATCTGGGGTTATCCGGCGTCGCCTTTGCCGGAAGCGATACCGGAGGCTTTCAGGGGAACGCGACAGGCGAACTTTTTGCCCGGTGGACAGAGATGGGGGCCTTCACTCCCTTTTTCAGGGGACATTCAGCCGCCAACACCAAGCCTCACGAACCTTGGGCATTCGGGAGCGAAGTTGAAGAAATATGCCGGAAATATGTAAGGCTCCGCTATGCCCTTATGCCCTACCTGTACAGTGAATTTTATGAAAGTTCCCGCGAAGGACTACCGGTGATGCGTCCTCTGGTACTGGAATATCCCGAGGACGGAGAAACCCATGAACTTTGTGATGAGTTCCTCTTCGGCCGGTCGATTCTGGTGGCCCCGGTCTACCGGCCGGCAGCCCGAAGGCGTATCGTGTACCTTCCTGGGGGAACCTGGTTTGATTTCTGGACGGATCGTCCTGTCGAAGGAGGCGTTCATTTCATCTCGGAAGCGCCTCTTGATACAATACCCCTTTTTGTCAGAGCCGGTTCCATCATTCCCATGGCCGAAGCAGGGGAGTATACCGTCCGGCAAAATGGAGAAACCCTTACGCTGGAACTGTACGCCGGCGCGGATGGAAACTACACCCTCTACGAAGACGACGGAGCAAGCAACCGTTTTCATGAAGGAATCTATTCCCTCACGGAATTTGCCCTCAGACGGAAGGAACAATCCCTTGAATTTACGATAACTCCCCGTACTCAAAACTACCAAACAGGCAGAAAAACATACACACTGCGCATCCGCGGTCTTGAAGGTCCGCCGCAGGCCGTAGAGGCGCCGGAATTGCGACAGAGTCATTTTGATGGGGAACGCCGCATGCTTGTTGTGGAATTGCCCGACAATAAACGCGAGACACACATCGAAATCCATCTGTAGCGGAGAGGCATCATGAAGGCCCCTCGTATAACCGCTTTGTGGAACGGTCTTTTTATTAAAAGCCGGGGGCTTCCCTATGGCGCCCAGCCGCTAATGTTCTGACATAGATACATCGGGATTGACAATACCGGTCTCTTTGGTTATGTTCTGTAACCAATATGAACTATCAGGATGACGGACAAATATTTCCCTACTTTCAACCTGTTTTGAGCGCGGATACGGGAAAAATATACTCGTATGAGGTATTGGGCCGGTACAACGGAACAGACGGACAGGTTTGCTCCCTGGGGAGTTTCTTTGAGGATAACGCCACTACCAATGAAGACGCCCTTGCGGTAGACAGAAAAATCAGGCGGCTTGCCATGGAACAATTTGCCCGTGAAAATAACGGCGAATTTCTTTTCATCAATATCCGGCTGCAATGGCTCATCAGTTATTCGGATCGCCTTGAGAGTATGCCGACTTTGACATGGGCGAAAGAGTTTAAAATCCCGCCCGAAAAACTGGTTATAGAAATTACGGAAGATGAATTTAACGAAGACAGTGAACCGTACCTCAAGGTTTTGCATTACTACAAGGAAAACGGCTGTAAAATCGCCATTGATGATTATGGCAAAGGTGCCAGCAATATTGACAGGCTGGCCCAGATCCGTCCCGACATTATGAAAATTGATATGGACTATGTTCATCGGGCGGAAAATTCATTCCATCATTATGAGTATCTTAAATCAATAGCCGCTTTCGCCGAAAACGTAGGCATAGAAGTACTGTATGAAGGTATAGAAACCAAAAGACAGCTGGAAATATGCATGGATTCCCAGGGCAAATACTATCAGGGTTTTCTGCTTTCCAGGCCCGGCCCCTCTATTGCCGCCGCCCAGGCGGATCAAAAACTTTTCGCGACAAAATTTGACAATTTTGTCACGAAATTCAGAAAAAACGTTGTTAACACCAATCACCTGAGAGATGTTTTTGAAACAAGGATCTGGAAATATATCTCGGAGACTCCCCCTCCGGTAGACGGCAATGAAATTGCCAACGTGGACAATTATCTTGAAACGCTTCTCCGGTCCCTGCCGGAAAACGTAAAGCGCGTTTATCTCTGCAATCATCAAGGTATTCAATTATCCCATAACATTGAAAGAACACACGGAGAAATCAGCCTCCTTGATTACCGTAACAAAAATTGGGCATGGCGGGGTTATTTTCAAAAAGCTCTGGCCGTATATGAAAGCGGAAGAAAAAGCTGCATAACCGATATCTACCGGGACGTGACTACCAAAGAATTGATTTTCACTTTTTCCTATCTTGATCTTCCCGGCTGTTTTCTGTTCATTGACATTCAGGATACCCTGAACAAAGAAGGACAGTGAAACACGGCAGTTTCACCCGGTCAATCAGCGTGTCCAGCGAGGCGTCCTCAAGAATTATGGGAATATCGTCATTAAGGAGCATTTCCCAAAACCCGGTTGGTTTCGGGAAATGAAACAAACTAAAGGCGCCGAACAGAATCGAACTGTTGCATAAAGGTTTTGCAGACCTCTCCCTTACCGCTTGGGTACGGCGCCGTTTGGCGGTTCCTTCCGGAAACGCCTTTTCCAGCATACCAAATTCCCCGCCTTTTGTCTACTGTCCGTTTCGTAAAGCCAGCAATTCCGAATTCAACATCCCAAACCCGAAAAGAAACCTGAAAAATCCGGCGGCTAATTGTCAAGGGCCTTCAGATACGGGGGAAAGCCGTATATCCGTTTTGCCTCGGCGTAGGTGGAGGCGATTTTGATTTCCCCGGAGATGATCTGTTTTCTCATTGTTTCCAGGCTGTTTTTGATATCGGCGGTCAACGCGGGATTGGAGGCGGAATACCCCACGCCGTCCGCCTCGACATCGAAGGTGATAACTTCTCCCTTGAAGGTGCCGTTTTTTTCCGCGTTGAGGGCGTAAACAAGGCTGGTTTCAATCCGTTTCAGCATGGAGGTAAGTACCGCCGAATCTTTTTCGCCGTAAAGCCCTTCCTCGTACTGATCCAGATCGCTTCCTACGGCCCAGACATTTTTTCCTTCGGACCTGTATTCCTTGGCCTGGGCTATGGTTCCAAGTCCGTTTTCGCCGGAGGCCGAATAGACGGCGTATATGCCGTCGTCGAACCAGTCTTTTGCCTGGCTCTTCGCGAGGGCGGGGGCGCCCCAGTTGTCAAAATAGGTATCCACTATCCGGGCGCCGGGAATTACTGAAAGAATGCCCTGAACATAGCCTACCTCAAATTTGGTAATGACAGCGCCGGGAACGGCGCCTATGAAACCGAAACCGGGATTCGGTATGCCGTCGGCCTTTGCCTTGAGCGCCGCCGCGGCGCCCACGAGGTAGGACCCCTCATGTTCCGCGTACACCGCCTGCAGTACATTGGGAAGCCCGATGGTATCAACGTCGATTATCATGTAATGCTGATCGGGATTCTCCGCCGCCACGGTTTCGAGGGGGCCGGTGAAAGTAAAACCGGTTGCCACAATGAGGCCGCAGCCTTCCTCCGTCACCTGCCTGATAATGGACGTATACATATCTTCGGACGGGATGGCTATTACATCGTAGTTTTTACCCCGCCTTGCCGCGTTATCCCAGGTATCGCCGTAGAATTCCAGAATACCCCGCCAGGCGGCGGCGTTAAACGATTTGTCGTCTATGCCGGTGGCGTCGGTCAAAAGTCTTACCGTAACGGCTTCAACGGCGGGATCCGTCTTCCGGGCCCCGCAGCTTCCCGCAAGAAGCGCCGTCATGACGCAGAATACAGCCGGTACGGCGGAATTTTTTTTCATCGATTCCTCCACATATATCATACCCCGGAAAACACGTTAATGCTATGAACAAACATGGATTTATTTGCCTCTTTCAACTACTATAAATATAGATTCATTATGAAAAACATAAAAATTCTGATCGTTCTTGAAATGATTTTTTTTCTGTCCGCCGCATACGCCGATCCCCCTTACCCCAAAAACGGGGCCGACGCGGTACCCGACCTGTACGCCCCTTTCATTGCGGGAAGCGGAGCCTTTACCACCACAACAGGCGGCGCGCCGGCGGGCGCGGTTAATCCGGCCGCCGGCGGGGACGCCCAGCGCCTTGTGCTCGATCTGGGGTATCTGGGACTGCATGGTTTCGGCAGGGAAAGGGGTTACGGAGCGGGAGTTGAACTGGGCGCCCTGTTTCCCACCAGATACGCCGTTTTCGGCGGTTCCCTGCGTTTTCTCCGCAGTCCCTTCGACGCCTTTCCGGTAAAAACCACGTTCGGCGGAAACTTTAACGCCGCGAAGGAACTCTACCCGGGGCTGTCCCTGGGGGCGGGGTTCAACTTCGGTTTCGGCAGCCAATGGACGCTTTCGCTGGATCTGGGTTTCCGTTACAACATGGGGCAGCTCGGTCCTCTTGACAATTTTACCTGGGGGGCGGTGCTCCGGGGCATGGGCAGAAGCTGGACCCCGTCATGGTTCACCCCCATGGGGGGCGTTTCCTTTGACATTGTCCGCGTAAAGGACAAGGGCGACAGGCCCGATATCTTCCTTTTGAGCGCCGCCCTGGATCTTGGCATTCCTTCACTCGTCGATTACCGGAGGACCAGCCTTATCCTCAAGGGCGGACTTTCCATGACCCTCGGCGAACTTGTTACCTTTTCCTTCTCCTGGCCGGGGGCGTCGGGACTGAATGTCCGGGAACTGGTGAACGGGGAAAATTTCCCCTGGCTGCCGTCGGTAGGGATAGGGGTAAATTTCACCCTGAAATCGGGGGACCGTATGGCCGGGGGGACAGTTCCCACCAACGGAAACCTCGCCGTCAACGCCGCCGCCAGGCCCCTGTACAGGGGCATCGGGGCGCTGGGAGCGGGGATCACCTGGTATGCGGGGGTGGTGGACAGGACGCCCCCCCTCATCAGCATAGACTACCCTGAAACCGTTCACATTTCTCCCAATAACGACGGCCTGGCCGACGCGCTGGAATTCCCCGTTTCCATTACCGATCAGCGTTATGTCGCCGAATGGGTTCTGGAAATTTGCGACGGGGAAGGACGCATAGTCCGCACCTACCGGAACAAGGAAAGACGCCCCGAGACGCAGGGAGTACAGAATTTTTTTGACCGTCTTGCCGACGTGAAATCCGGGGTCGACCTTCCCCCGTCCCTGAGCTGGGACGGGATCTTCGATTCAGGCGACAGGGCCCCGGACGGAACGTACACATTCACCATTAGCGCCTGGGATGACAACAACAATGCATCCTCGTCCAGGGCGTACAGCGTCATAGTGGACAACACCCCTCCCCAGGCGGCTGTCGCGGATCTTGCCGAAGCGGACCGGATCTTCTCCCCCGACGGGGACGGCGGCAAGGATACCCTTACCATTCCCCAGTCCGGTTCATCAGAAGATCTCTGGGAAGGGGGAATCTACGATTCATTGGGAAACAGGGTCCGCCTCTTCAGCTCGACAGGAAGTCCTTCCGATCTTGTCTGGGACGGAAAGGACGACGGGGGCGGCATAGTTCCCGACGGCGTGTACAGCTACCGGCTTGTTTCCACGGACAGGGCGCTTAACACGGTGGAAAAAAGTCTTGACAACATCATCGTAAGCACCATACAGCCTGAAGTGAGCCTCTATATTTCCGACGCGTGGTTCAGCCCCAACGGAGACGGGATCAAAGATACGGTGGGATTTACCCTGGGCATAAGCGCGAAAGAAGGGATCTCCGGCTGGGACATCGGCGTCATGGACGCGCGGAACATCGTGAAACGAACCCTGTCCGGTACGGGGACGCCGCCTCCAAAAACGGATTTTGACGGACGCGACGGCGGCGGCCTGGTACTGGCCGAAGGGATCTACCAGGCCCACCTTTCGGTTACGTACCGGAACGGCTATGTGTCCATGGCCGCTTCCCCGGTTTTCACTCTGGACATTACCCCGCCCTGGGCGTCGGCAAGAACGGCGTATCCGGCCTTCTCGCCCAATAACGACGGGAACCAGGACGAGATGATTATATACCAGGAAGGTTCACAGGAAGATCTCTGGACAGGCGACTTCAGGCGGCTGCGGGGAGAAAGCGGTGAAAGGCCGGTGCGGTCCTTCCGCTTCCAGGGAACGCCCGCACCGGAAACAAGGTGGGACGGTCAGGGCGACTCGGGAACCTTCGCTTCGGACGGCGGCTATACCTACGCGCTTCACGCCACGGACAGGGCGGGCAATACGGGCAGATCCAATACGGTAACGTTCACCCTGAGTACCGCCGATACCCCGGTCATGGTTACCATCGATCCCAGGGCGTTCTCCCCCAACGGGGACGGGGTAAAGGACACCGTCAGCATACATCCTGTACTACAGGTGCGCGAGGGAATAGACACCTGGAAGATAGACATACTGGACGGCCGGCCCGGTTCACCGGGCGGGGTGACAAGAACCTTTGAAGGCCGCGGGCTGCCTTCTTCCGTTTCATGGGACGGCAGGGACGCGGCGGGAAGGGAGGCCCCCGAGGGAACCTACACGGCGCGGATAGAACTCCGCTATGTGCAGGGGAACCGGCCCCAGGCGGTTTCCCTCCCCTTCACGCTTGACGTTACGCCCCCCCTGGCGGAGCTCGGCGCCCCCTATACGGTCTTTTCCCCCAACGGCGACGGCCGGCGGGACTTTATCCCCTTCACGGTAAACACCGACGGGGACGAGGAATGGGAAGCGTCCGTCTCCGGCGCGGGGGGACAGACGGTGCGGACCTGGCGCTGGCGCGGCAGGGCCCCGTCGCTGGCCTGGGAAGGAACGGACGACGCGGGGAACAACGTACCGGACGGCGTGTACCAGTTCAGCCTGAATGCAACCGACGAAGCGGGGAATTCCACAAGGCACACCGTTACCGGCATCAACCTTGATGCCCGTATTCCCAGAGTACTCTTTACCTCTTCAGCGCAGGCCGCCGCCCCCCGGGGAAACACGGACGCCGTCATGGTCCGTTTCGGGATCATCACGTCCCTCAGGGACGGCATAGAAGAGTGGACGCTGGAACTCCGCGACGAAGACAACAACTCCGTGCGGACCTTCAGGGGCGAACGGACGGCGCCTGAAGACGTGATCAACTGGAACGGCCTTGATCAGGGCGGCCGGATACGGGAGGGAAAATTCACCCCCGTACTCACGGTAAAGTATGTCAAGGGAGACGCCGTTTCCGCCCAAACGCCGCCTGTTACGGTGGACGTGTCGGGGCCCGTTCTTTCCTTCGCGTCGCGGCCCGAATACTTCAGCCCCGACAACGACGGCGTTGACGACGAGCTTGTCATGAACCTTGGGGCCGAAGACAGTTCGCCCATCGCGTCCTGGAGCTTCGAGATCCGCGAACCGCAGCCGCCGTACAATACATTCTGGCGCATCGAAGGCAGGGGAAGCCCGGCGGAACGCAGCGTCTGGGACGGAAGAAGCAACAAGGGAGAGCTGGTACAGTCGGCCACCGATTATCCCTTTACCTACAGGGCGGAGGATATTCTGGGGAACGCCAGTTCCATGGAAGGGACCGTTGGCGTGGATGTCCTTGTCATACGCGACGGAAACAACCTTAAAATACAGGTGCCTTCAATAGTCTTCAGGGCAAACGAGGCGGACTTTATAGGCCTGTCTTCCGATGTGGTGGACAACAATGAGAGAATACTCAGGCGCATCGCCGGGATTCTCAACAAATTCCGGGATTACCGGGTCCAGGTTGAAGGCCACGCCAACCCGGTGCTCCGTACCGCGAGCGAGGAAAGAACGGAACTCGGGCCCCTGAGCGAGGCCAGGGCCAGGGCGGTTGTAGGCATACTTTCCGAATACGGCGTGGCAAGAAACCGCCTTTCCTCCACAGGCATGGGCGGTTCCCGGCCCGTAGTAAAATGGGAAGACAGGGACAACTGGTGGAAGAACAGAAGGGTGGAATTTATTTTGATCAAGTAGCGGAACCGGCGCCAGGGGCCATTGGGTAAAAGTCACAAGGGTGCCAGGCACCCTTTTCCTTACAGCGGGTCGTGGTATGTGCGCGGGCTTTTGGTACAGGGGCTGAGGACAAGCTGCTTGAAACTCTGGGACTGGAAGCCGCAGTGTTTGCAGGTGTAGGAGGCTTTTTCCGCGCCTTCGTAGGCCGCGTGATAGTTGGTGGGGCTTTTTGAGCAGGGGCTGGTTACCAGTTGGGTGAAATTTGCCGATTCGGCGGCGCAGTATTGGCAGACATAGAAGCGGCGGGCCGCGCCTCCGTAGAGTTCGTGTTTGCGCGTGGGGCTTTTTGTGCAGGGGCTTGCCGCCAACTGCTGCGCGCCGGCGAAAGACGAGCCGCACCATTTGCAATAGACCTGGTCCGCGGCAAAAGCGGCGGTACAGACGGCGGCAAGGAACAGAAGCGTACATAACAAGCGTTTCATAACAATCTCCTTTTGCGCGGCATTTTCCCCTGCAAAGCAGGGGCGGCAGCCGCGCCTGCCGTGAATCAGGGAATACGTGGAAACACACCGAGGATTTTCTTTTGAACATCCGGGTGAAATTCCTCGTATACGGAGTTACTGCGGACATTGTTTTTTTCATTACCCGGTTTGCTGATCGTAAAGTTGCAATCGCTTATCCATCGGACATTACGGCCAATTTGGATAACGGGGCAGGCTGTGTTACCGAGTATTGTGTCGTCAGTGATAATGCCGACGGCTTTTACGTAAATGTCCGTATTGAAAGCTGCCTTTTTCAAGTAGACTATATCGCCGGCTTTTAAGGAACGCACCAATTGATGGAGATCGGGGGCATCATTTTTACTCCACCCTATGCCGGCAATGTTTTGCTGAATAAAGTCATTAGTAACATCACCTTCAATATCACTGCCAAAACCATATAGCGCCATCTTTTCCCTCCAAAAAAATATAAGTAACCGTTCACGGGTCCTCTTGTCAAAAATTGGAAAAGATGATAAAAACGAATTATGAGAGTGGAAGACTTACAAGAACTCGTCAAGAAACAGGCGGAAACCATAAAATTGCTTGAAG
>JAIRXH010000069.1 GCA_031268385.1 Treponema sp.
GGCCGGAGCGGACAACATCAGCGAAGCTGTCGTCAAGGTATCTGAAATAAGCGCCGCCAACAGGGAGCACATCAGCGCCCTCGCGGGGGAAGTCTCCAAATTCAGGATTGACTGACGGAGGTCTTCCGCGGCGGCTTTTTCCCTTCGCGCGCCGTGAGTGTTGCGCCGTGCGAGATGCCTCATTTAAAAATGTTACCGAAGCTGAAAGCGAAGCGCAGCTTTGCCTTCGGCCGTGTTGCATTTTGTATTTCGGACGGGTACACTGTACCCATGCTGGAAAAACTTGCGGAAAAAATATCGGACGCGCTGCGCCTTGTCTCGGGAAAGGCGTCCATTACCGAAAAAAACATTGACGACGCGGTTGAAACGATCAAGATGGCGCTGCTGGAGGCGGATGTAAACCTCCGGGTAGTGCGCCGCTTTGTCAATGCCACCGTTGAGGAAGCCAAGGGAGAAAAGGTTCTCCGTTCGGTGGATCCGGGGCAGCAGTTCGTCAAAATTGTCCACGACAGGCTTGTCTCCTTTCTGGGGGACGTTAAACAGGATCTCTCCCTCCGCGGGCCCGACGTTATTTCATCAATTCTTATGCTGGGGCTCCAGGGATCGGGCAAGACCACAAGTTCCGCAAAACTGGCCTTGAGGCTCAAAAAGGAAGGCCGGAAACCCCTCCTTGTGGCCTGCGATCTGGTACGGCCCGCGGCGGCCGAGCAGCTTGCCGTGCTGGGAAGCCAAGTCGGCGTGCCCGTCCACAGGGAAGACGGCGCCTCGGACAGCGTCAAGGTGTACCGGAACGCGCTGGACTGGGCGCGCAAAAACATGATAGATACCCTCGTCATCGACACCACAGGCCGGCTCCAGATAGACGAGCCCATGATGGCGGAGCTTTCCCGGCTCAAGGAAGCGGCCCGGCCGGATGAACTTCTTCTTGTGGCGGACGCCATGACAGGCCAGGCGGCGGCGGAAATTGCCAAAACCTTTAATGAAAAAATAGGCATTTCAGGCTGCGTACTTACCAAATTCGATTCCGACGCCAGGGGCGGGGCGGCCCTTTCCCTCAAGACCGTTACCGGAAAACCGCTTAAATTCGTCGGCACCGGAGAAAAACCGGAGGATTTTGAACCCTTCCATCCCGACCGCATTGCCGGACGAATACTCGGCATGGGCGACGTGGTAAGCCTTGTGGAAAAGGCTCAGGAAGTCATAGATCAAAAGGAAGCCCTGGAACTCCGGAAAAAAATGGAGAAGGAGAACTTTACCCTGGAAGACTGGCTTAACCAGCTCAGATCGGTAAAGAAAATGGGGTCGCTCAAATCCATGCTGGAAATGATCCCCGGCATGGCGGGCCAGATCAACGAAGATGATATAGACAAGGCGGAACTGAAAAGCCAGGAGGCGATACTTTCGTCAATGACCCGCAAGGAAAGGGCAAACCATCTTATCATAGGCCCAGGCCGTCGAAGCCGCATCGCGCGCGGCTCGGGAACCTCGGTCGCCGAAGTCGCCCGTCTTGTCAAAAAATTCGAAAAAATGCGGGGCATGATGAAGAAGATGGCAAAATTCAGCAAGAACCCCGCCCAGGCCCAGCAGATGATGCAGCGCATGGGCGGCTTCCGGTAGGCGTCTTCCGGGAAAAAGGATCATTGGCCCACCGCGAAATACCTGAAGCCCTCCTCTTCCACGGAACGCCGTTTGTAAATATTCCGCAAATCAAACAGTACCGGAGCGCGCAGCAAATTTTTTACCCGCTTGAGATCGAGGTTCCGGTACTGGTTCCACTCGGTAACAATTACCAGCGCGTCACAGCCGGAAATTGCCTGGTATTCATCGTCAAAGTAACGCACAAGATCCCGGAATTCCGCCAGCTTTTGGGAGGCTTCCGGTATGGCCGCGGGATCACTGGCCTGAATCAGCGCCCCGTCTTTAACAAGGCCGCGGACAAGGGTCAAAGACGGCGATTCCCGGATGTCGCCGGTATTCTGCTTGAAGGCAAGACCCAGGAGGGCGATCCGTTTTCCCCGCAGGCCGCCCTGTTTTTCAAAAAAAGTTTTTATTTTTTCTACCATCCTTTGTTTGTGATTTTCGTTGGCCTGAACGGCCGCTTCGACAATCAGGAGGGGGCTCTCATTGTCCCGGCCGGTACGGGCCAGGGCCCTGGTGTCTTTGGGGAAACAGCTTCCGCCGTATCCTGGTCCGGGATGCAGAAATTTCGCGCCGATACGGCCGTCCCGGCCCATGGCGCGGGCCACCTCCTGGACATCGGCGCCGGTTTTTTCACAGAGGCCGGCCACTTCGTTGATAAAGGCAATTTTAACCGCCAGAAAGGTATTGGCCGCGTATTTGATCATCTCGGCGGTTTCAATGCCGGTTTCAATAAAGGGAATCTCGTTAAGGTTAAGCGAACGGTAAACCGCTTTCATAATGTTCCGGGCCCTTTCCGTTTCCGCCCCTATAACCACCCTGTCCGGGTGCATGAATTCCTGAATGGCCGAACCTTCCCGCAAAAATTCAGGATTTGAAACCACATCGAAACCGGCCGTTTCCTCGGAAATCGCGCCGCTCTTTATCCGCCGGGAAAGCTCTTCGTGTATCCAGGCGGCGGTTTTTTTGCCGGTTCCCGCCGGAACCGTACTCTTGTTGACGATAACCTTGTAGCCCAGCATACAGGAGCCGATTTCCCTGGCGGCGCTTTCCACATGGGACAGGTCGGCGCTTCCGTCCTCCGCCTGGGGGGTGCCCACGGCGATAAAAACGACTTCGCTTTTTTCTACAGCCTCAGGCAGCGAGACGGAAAAAGAGAGCCGCCCTGCGGCCATATTGCGGCGGACCATGTCTTTCAGTCCCGGTTCATACATGGAAACCGTTCCCCGCCGCAGATCCGTTATTTTTTTTACATCCCGGTCAACGCATATAACGGTATTTCCAAAATCCGCGAGGCAGGCCCCCGAGACCAGCCCCACATACCCTGTCCCCAGAACGGTTATTGTCATCATGTTTATTTCCCCGTTTTTTTTCGCAGAACGCCGCATGCGGCGGAATGTCACGCCGGGCAAAGCCTTCGTATCCAAATGTACTTTTTTTGTTCCGCCTGTAACACGAGTCAAGGCCTGTTTATCTGATTATTAAAAAACTTTTAGTGGAGCCTTAATAAAACACGCTTATACATAAGGCAGTTTCACAGGCGGCGGAAGAACAGAACCGCTTCAAAATTTTACCGGAGGGGGGTCCGCATGAAAATTGCCTATTTTACCGATACCTTTGCGCCGGAGCTGAACGGGGTAACGAATACCCTTTCCAGATTACAGGAGCACCTGGAAAGGAAGAATGTTCAATACGCCTTTTTTGCCCCGGAGTATAACCGGCAAAGCGCGTCCGTTTTTCAAAACAAAAATGTTCACCGTTTCAGGGGAATTACAACGGCGCTTTCGCCCGAAAGCCGCCTTGCCTTTCCGGGGCGCCGGGAAATTTTTGATCGCTGTGACACATTCAGGCCCGACCTGGTGCATGTGGTTACCGAATTCGGAATCGGGTACAGGGGGGTGAAGTACGCCCGCTCCAGGAGCCTGCCCCTGGTAATGAGCTACCACACCGACTATTGCAAATATCTGCGTTTTTTTCACCTTGATTTTTTAAAGCCCCTTGCGGAAAATTATCTGTCCCGGCTGTACCGTTCCGCCCACAAGATCCTCGCCCCGTCACGGCACACGCTGGAACAGCTTTTTCAAAAACGGTATCAAAATCTGGGGATCTGGTCGCGGGGCATTGACGCGGAAAAATTCAACCCCCGGTTCAGGAGCCAGAGTTTACGGAGGCAGCTTGGCTTGAGCGGTAAATTCGTGTTCCTCTACGTGGGCCGGCTGTCCCCCGAAAAAGGCCTTGACATGCCGCTTTGCGCCGCCGAAAAAATTGAAAGCCGCTTTCCCGGAAAAACGGCTTTTGTGTTTACGGGCGGCGGACCATGCGGGGATCTCATCAGGCAAAAGCATTTTCCCAACGTTATCCTTACAGGCTTCAAGACGGGCCGTGAACTGTCCCGGCTGTACGCCTCCGCCGACTGCTTCGCCTTTCCTTCGGGGACGGAAACCTTCGGCAACGCCCCCCTTGAAGCCATGGCCAGCGGACTTCCGGTGGCGGGTGTCGCTTCGGGGGGTGTGACGGAATTTCTTTTCCACGGAAAAAACGCCCTGCTCTGCGCCGACGGCGATACAAACGCCTTCACGGACAATTTGATCACCATTATGACGGACGAAACGCTCCGCCTGAAACTGGCCGGAAACGGACGGAAGATGGCCCGATCCCGGACCTGGAGTACGATATTCGACGATCTCCTTTCGGTGTATTCAGGACTCATCACGGACAACAGGAATCTTTCTCCGAACGCGGAGCGTCCCGGAAAACTCCCGCCCGAAACGGAACGCGGAATTCCCGCCGGTGATGTTTCCGGAGGCGGCTACCGTGACGCTTCCTGATCTTTTTGATCCCGGCGCCGCCTTTCCGGGCGGATCGCCGGGACGCGGCAGTATATCCAGAATGATTTTTTCAACAGAAGAAAGATGTGCGCGGAGAACAGGAACGGCGTTTAACCGTTGAGCAGTCCCATAATCACAAGACTCAACACGATTGAAGCGGCGGAAAAAACGCACAGCGGCAGATCAAACGCGCGGCTTTTTTCCGTGGACGTTTTAAGACCCGCCTGAATCATGGCCGTTTCAACCAGCAGGCTGAAATTGTAATCCTCCAAATTCACGCTTTCCCTCCTTGAACAGCCTGTACCGGGTTTTCCGGGGCTCTCCATGGCTATTTCAGGATTCGAATGTCAGGATTGTGTTACGGCTGGATAAAATAACGGTAAAAAATTCCGGCGCTTCCTGTGACAGCGCGACGCGCAGGCGGCGCTCACGCTGCCAGAGTTTACATGCCCCTTAACAGTTCTCTCGGCTTTGAACCCTGGGCGGGGCCGACGACGCCATTGTGTTCCATTTCTTCCACAAGGCGGGCAGACCGGTTGTAGCCTATTTTAAGACGCCTCTGTATATAGCTGGCGCTGGCCTTTCCCTGCTGCGTGACGATTTCGAGGGCTTTCTCGTAGAGGGGATCGCCGCCTTCGGAAAAAAGCGAAGGGGTCGTTTCGTCTTCTTCATCATCGTAGAAGATTTCATCGTCAATGTAGTCGGGTTCGCCCAGGGTCTTGACGTATTCCACCACCGCCTCCACTTCCTCTTCGGAAACAAAGGCGCCCTGCATGCGAACGGGAAAAGGATCCACCGCGCCGGCGTAAAGCATGTCGCCCTTCCCCAGAAGTTTTTCCGCCCCCACCATGTCGATGATGATGCGGCTGTCCATCTTGCTCGCGACCATGAAGGCGATACGGCTGGGACTGTTGGCCTTGATGAGCCCGGTTATCACGTCTATGGACGGCCGCTGGGTCGCGAGAACCAGGTGTATTCCCACGGCGCGGCTCATCGCGGCAAGGCGGGCCACGGTACTTTCCAGTTCTTTTCCGGTGGTCGCCATGAGATCGGCAAATTCGTCTATTACCACCACAATGTAGGGCATGTGTTCGGCCGCCATGTTTTTTTCCCTGATCCGCCTGTTGTAGCTCCTGATGTCACGCACCCCCATGGAATCAAGGCAGGCGTAACGGCGTTCCATTTCGTAGATACAGTACTGAAGGGCCTGAAAGGCGCGTTTGGGCTCCGTAATGACCGGCGTCAAAAGATGGGGAATACCGTTGTAGAGTTTGAGCTCGACAATTTTCGGATCTATAAGGATGAGTCGGCATTCGGAAGGATGACGCTGGTACAATATGGAAAGTATCATGGTATTGACGCACACGGATTTTCCGGAGCCTGTCGCCCCGGCAATAAGAAGGTGGGGCATCTGGATGAGGTCTATGGTGACCGCCTCACCGGTGATGTCCTTCCCGAGAACAACGGGAATTTCCGACCTGCGGCCTTCTTTCTTTCCTTCGAGCCGGGCGACGCGGAGTTCACCTTCGATGATCTCCCTGAACGAAACGATGTTGCGTTTTGCGTTCGGCACTTCTATGCCGACCGCGTGCTTTCCGGGAATGGGGGCCACAATGCGCACCGACGAGGCGGCAAGGCGCAGGGCAATGTTGTCCTGAAGGTTCACTATTCTGGAAAGCTTGACCCCCGGAGCGGGAAGAATTTCAAACATGGTGATTACAGGCCCTTTCCTGATTCCCGTAACCTCCGCCTGTATCCTGAATTCTTCCAGCGTTTCCTTGAGAGTCACTGCCGCGTCTTCTGTAGCGGAATCGATGATCCAGTACTGGCCGTCGGGGTACTGGTTAAGTATATCGACCGGCACCGAATAGGATGTCCCGGACATGGAAGAACGGACAGGACGGGCTTCCGGATTTTCAAAACCGCTCCGGCGTTTTACGGACTTGACGGCGGCCGCGGCTTCCGCCTCCGAGAGGGCCCGTTCAACGTCGGCCGTCATGCCGGGAGAACAGCCGGTTTCAGGGTCCGCTTCACTTTCAGAATCCTCATCACAGGCCGCCGCGCTGTCAAGATCCGCGCCGTCAAGGTCCGCGTCGATACAGACGGTATCAACGCCGTCGTCACCGGCGGCATCATCAACGCTGTCGGCGTCAAAAAAACCGTCAATGCCGCCGTCCTCCAAGGCGCCGCCAGAGTTTTCCCGGCTGAAGCAGGGCGGTTCCCGGCCGTTCGGATCCATTCCCTGGATCAGAGCCGCCGGTTCGGCGTACGCATCATTGGGCGCGGGAAGGGGAGAAGGCAGCATAAGGGACCGCAGCCTGCCCCGGCGGCGGGCTCCGTCAAGATTAAAACGCCGGCCGTTTCCCGGAAAAAGCATGGCGCGGGCCGCCGCGACAAGAAGAACCTCGGCGGCGACAAGAAAAATAATGATAAAACTGAAAAATGCTTTTCCGGTAAAATCCAGAAACGGGGATCTTGACGAGAGATTTTCAAAATCCCGGATAACGGCGATTCCTCCCGCCAGCGTCAGGAAAGGAAAGAGCAGGGCGCTGAGGACAAAGATACGGTCCGGCCTCCAGGCAGGATCGGCCAGAATAAAGGCGGCGTAAAAAAGATAGGCCGGAATGGTAAAGGCCAACAGTCCGAAAGATCCCGCGAATAAATTACCCGGTCCGGACGCGAAGGGCAGTGAAAACAGGGACCCCAAAAGCGAAAGCGCCAGAAACAGGGCGGCAAGCCCCAGAACGGCCGCGCCGGCCGCCGCGCCTACGCGGAATTTGGCGCCGGGAGCGGAAAAAAAAGATTCCGCCGAACGGAGAAAAACCCTGAAACGGGGAAAAATGCCGGAACGAAGAAACACCTTTCACAACCCCTTGTTTCAAATCTTGTGTAAAGCGGCTTCAAAACAGCCAATTTTGAAAGAGCCTCATGTATATATCGGTAAAAAAGGGGGAGGCTTCAAGGACTTCCCGCCGGGGATTTTTCCAGGTTAATCGGCGTTACCGTCAAGCAGCCTGTAGACGGCGGCGGCGGAAAGAACCCTGCGGGCATACGACCTTGTCTCCGCATATTCCACGGTTTCAAGAAAAAGATCCCCCGGCAGATCCGGCTCCAGAGCCCGCCAGCGGCGGAACCGTGAAAGCCCTCCGTTGTAGGCGACAAGGGCAAAGAGGGTATCTTCCAGACGGCCGGCAAGGTACCGGAGATAGACGGCTCCAAGGTGTATGTTAACGTCGGGATCGAGCAGATCCGGTTCACCCTTTTCGGCATAGTCGGGCCCTCCCTGCCGTTTCAGCCTTTCGGCGGCTTCCCGCGCCGTGGCGGCCATCAGCTGGGTAAGGCCCGCCGCTCCGGCCCTGGAAACAATGCCGGGCTGGAAGGCGCTTTCGGTTCGTATAAGGCCGAAAAGCAGTTCCGGCTCAAGACCGGTTTCCTCCGCCTTTTCCTCAACCCAGGACCGCCAGGGCCGGGGATAGGCCAGTTCCAGATCTTCACGGACAAGTTCATAATCAGCCCGGTTCATATACGCCGAAACAAGCCGTATCGCCCCGGCGTAATGCCCGTCCGCGTGCATGGCACGGGCCAGCGCCCGCAGTTCCGCCGCCGCGAGAACCTCCGTTTTTTCCCGGATGTACGGAAGGGCCTGTTCCCCCGCGCCGTTATCAAAAAACCCCAGGAGAAATTCCATGAGTTCAGGGTGAAGCCACTCCTCCGCCGCCGCCCCGCCGGGATTCAGAAAAGGTTCCCCCAGAACGGCGGCGCTTTTCATGCGGTAATAAAGGGCGTCCCCGCCCGCGCCGGTCCGTCCGTATGCGCCGCGAAAATACATCAAAGCTCTGTCCCCCGCAGTTCCGGCGTCTTCATCCGTGAAATACCCTTCTTCCACCGCCCGCCCCAGAATCCAGGCATACTGCGCGGCGGACGGTGAACGGGGACGCGGTTCCACAAGAACGTACAGTTCGGCCAGATCCCGCCAGAGCCGCCGCGCCGCAAGCTGCCGGGCAAGACGATCCAGAATATCGGAAAAATAGGCGTCGTCGCCAAAGGCGGGGATCATTTCTTTTGCCGCCGCCGCGGCTTTTTCCGCGCTTTTCCCACCGGACAGGGTCATGTCAAGGATGTACCACATACAGGCGTCTTTCTGGAGGGAATCCGGGGCCACAACAAGCGCCCTGTTGAAAAGCTCTGTCCCCGTTTCGGCAAGCCCCTGCTCCCGGGCCATTCTCGCGGCAAAAAAAAGCAGCCGGTACCGTACATCGGCCGTATCCGTCCCGTCCGTTCCGGCGGAACCTTCCCATTCCAGAAAGAGATCCATTCCCTCGCCGGCCGCGGCAAACTGGAAACACCGGCCCATATCGTTTATCAGATCCGGGCAGCGAAAAAAAAGATCCCCGGCATCCTCAATAACGGTACGGAAAAATTCCAGCCCTTCGGCAAAGGAAGAGCGGACGGCCGCGTCATGTCCGCTGACGGCGGCCCTTTCGGCCGCACTGAATAGGGGAAAAGGAAGGGTATCCGCCTCTTTGAGGAACCAGCGGACGGCGGCGGCGGAAGCGGTCCCCGTCACAAAAGAAAAAGCCCCGGCCCGAAGATCAGGCGGCGGCGGTTCCCCGGATCGCCGCAGACCCGCCATAAGGAAGAGAGCTTTATTCCACCCGGATATACCGGAAAAAACCGACGGAAAATCAGGCAGACCGGCGGCCGCGGCGCAAAGCCGTTCCGCTTCGGCGTAAAGGGCGGGCCGCCCGTCTTCCCGGGATTCCGCGAAAATGTAGAAAGCCGCCGCCCTCAGCGTCAATTCCGGGGCGGAAAAACCGGATGAGCGCGTCTGGCGGCGTCTTGTTATCTTTCCGGCGGGAAAATCTTTTTCCAGCACCGGCGGAATAAGCTCAAGAGCCGCAGCGTCCCGGATAAAGGGATTGGGACTCCCCAGCGCCCGCTCAAAACGGGCCGCGGACGCTTCGCTTTCCCCAATGCCTTCGTAAAATGAAACGGAAGCCTGCCGGCCGGCTCCACAGGAACCGAATCCGGCGAGAAAAGAAAGAAGAAAAAAGCAGACCCGCGTTTTAATTTTTCGGCGGAATACGGATGGTAGTTCCCGAAATGACAAGATCCGGGTTCCTGATATTGTTGAACCGCGCGATACGGGGATACAGCCAGGGATCCCGGTAAAAAGCCTCCGAAATATCCCAGAGGGTATCGCCCCAGCGGAGCCGGTAGACGGCCCCTTCCCTGGGAATGGTTGCCGGCACTCTGTAGGAAGACACCGGGGCGGGCGGGCGGTCACGGCGCGCGGGACCTGTCCGTACCGGGGCCGCCGGCGCTTCAATAACCGGAGGCGGCGCGGGGGGAGCCGCGGGCGTCTCAGGCGCGGCCGGTTCGGCTTCCGGAGCCCGCGAAGGCTCCGCCTGGGATTCCACCGCCTGGCGGCCTGACGAAGGTTCATTCACCCTGCCCCTGAGGAAGAAAAACCACAGGGCAAGAAGACCGGCAATAATGACCAGCCCGATAATGACAAGAATGAACCAGGGGAAACTCCCGGCTTCCTTTTTTGCCTTGACGGTATGGGAATACAGGCTTGCCGGAGGCCCTTCATGCTGTTCCAGCTCAAAATCGGGAATTTCGGCGTCCCGGGTATCCTCATCAAGGGATTTAAGGGACACATTCAGATAATGATGTTCCCCGTCCGAACCGGTATCAAGATCTATGGCGTCGGCGGTAATCTCCCCCTCCGCCGTAGACGTAATAATCATCTCAATGGAAGGCTCGCCCTTTGGTTTGGGCTTGATCTTTTCCACCACAAGGCTCCCTATATACAGGGCGTCGGCCATTGTTTTCGCAAAACTTTTATAAAGATCGATCTGCACGCTACGCTGATTATCATGAACGGTAGTAAGAATGAGACGTTTTTTAACCGCGGAATTCTCTTCGATAATCGAATAGAACCCCCCGTTCGCGATTTTTATGCCAATAGTTCCCGCCATTGGGCAAACTCCTTCTTAAAATTTAGTCGGGGGACCCCTTTTTTGTCAAGGTCATTCGAGATGATTCCACAATCACAGTCCTTTCGGACTACCGGATTTTGAAACAACCTCATATATTTGTTATATATCGGCATAAACAAGGAAATAATTGAAGATAAATAAGGGAAGACCGATAATCAACGTATGATTCCTATTCTGGCGGCGGTGGTCGCGCTCATTCTCGCCGTATTTCTCTTTATGATAATCATGGGCCGTTCCAGAGGCGGTTCCGGCGCAAAGCGGACAAAGGGCCGGGAAGCCATGATAAAAGACGCAAACAAGCGTCTGGCCCAGAATCCCCGGGACCCGGAAGCGCTGAATACCCTGGGCGATATATACTTTCAGGATGGAGAATGGGAACGGGCCTGCAAGATATATGAAATTCTTACGGAACTCACCGGAGCGGTTGACGAATTCGAGGTAAATCTCCGTTATGCCCTTTCGGCCCTCCGCCTGAATCTTGCCGACGCGGCCTACAAGGGTTTCTCCACGGCAAGAACCTTGCGTCAGGATAATTTTGAAGTGAATTACAACCTCGGCCACCTCGAATTCCAGAAAAAAAACTACGAAAGGGCCGTGCAGCTGCTTCAGCAGGCCCGACAGGAGGACCCGGACAGCGCGGCGGTTCTCCGCGATCTGGGCCACGCCTTCTTCCGCCTCAAAAAACCCAGGGAGGCAATGACCTTTATCCGCAAGGCCATCGATCTGGCGCCTGACGACAAGGAATCGCTTTACACCCTGGCCGAATGCTACTACGAGGCGAATCAGGCCGATCAGGCGCTGCGGCTCTTCAACCATCTGCGGGCCGATCCCGCTATGGGGCCAAACGCCTGCCTTATCGCCGGGACTATCAACATGGAATCGCACCAGGAAGACGCGGCAATCAGCGATTTTGAAATAGGCCTCAAACACGAAAACATCAAGCCCGATATTCTTACCGAACTTCGTTACCGGCTGGCCCAGGCCTATCTGAAAAAAAACAACATATCGGGGGCGCTCGGCCTTCTCCGTCTTATTCAGGCCGGCAACCCGTCCTACAAGGATGTCAACATCCTCATCGGCAAATACCAGGAACTCAACGCAAACAAAAACCTTCAAATTTATCTTATGGCCCCTTCGGCAGATTTTATCGCCCTCTGCCGGAAGATAGTCATGAGTTATTTCGCCAAGGCAAAAGTTAAAGTAACCAACATTACCGTCAACAAAAGCGACTGGGCGGACATTCTTACCGAAGTGGATACCCCAAAATGGTCTGACGTGATCATGTTCCGGTTCATCAGAAGCCAGGGTTCCGCCGGTGAACTTATACTGCGGGATTTTCATTCCCACCTCAAGGAAGTAAAGGCCGGTAAAGGTATCTGCGTTACCATCGGAAATTACACGGACGAGGCAAAGCGCTACACCGAAGCCCGGCTTATCGATTTAATAGAAAAGGAAAAATTGACAGCCATACTGAACACCGTTGACGCGCGCGCGGCGGCGTCGGCTACCGCGCAGCAGAAGAAAAAGTAACGCGGTGCGTCCCTCCTCCTCTTCCATCGGACATTTTCTTTCACGGATCGAAAAGATGACGAAAGAGGGGGAGGACATCCGCGGCCTCGAAGGGGAATTTACCGCCCTCGCGGGGCCCGTCATAGGAAAAGGCCCGGCAGGCGAACTGTTCAGAAAAACCGCAAGCCGCGCGGCCTCAAAGGGCGGCTCACCCTCCGCGCCCGGCGCTGTCGCCGCCTTTCTCCTTGGCGTATTTGACGATACAACCATGAGCCTTGAAGACGGCGACTGGGAAGACATACGGGAAACCCTCACGGAAGTTTCCTCCGAAATCGACATGGACACCCTTACCGCCCTCATGCGGGAACTGTTATCCAGGGGCAAACTTTCGAAATAAACAGGCTTGTTATCTTCACGCCCTGTTCTTTCTGCCTGGGGTTTCTCCAGGGCAACACCAATTGGCCACAAGTTACTTGGTGTTACCCCAGACATAGGCGGGCTTGGGTTTCATGCTGTTTTCCCTGATATTTCTGCGTCTTTTTAATACCACATATCCAATGACACTTATAAACAAAGCGCCAAAAACATCTACGATTAAATCCTTCATGGTGTCTACAAGCGCGAGATGTCCTACAAGGACAGTTCCATCAGACAGATTGTACATCTGCATGTTCAGATCCAGGATTGAGTCTATTGTAAATTCAATTATTTCCCACATTGTATCGAGCATTATCGCAAAACAGAAAGAGAAAAAAGCCATGAACCAGTCACTTAGTCCCAGGTTTATTTTTGGATTTTTGTTTATAATGTCAATTATGCAAAAACCAAACGCACTAAGCATAATTCCGCTGAATGTATGCAAAAGCGTGTCCCAATGATAAAATCGTTTGTAATATCCGCTTACTTGACCCAGGATGATCGCGGCATATATAAACAATACGAATATTACATGCATTATTCCAGGGAAAGATATTTTTAACTTTTTTTCCAGCGCGGAAGGCAGAAAAAGAACCGCTATACCTAAAACACATTGAATTATAATTTCTACAAATTCAAGCTGTGAACGATTGTACAAAGAAAATGAACCTTTCCCGGAATAAATCAGACCGGCAATTCCATAAACCAATGATACAATGAGTGAAATCAAAAGTATATTGGATATGATTTTACGCGCATTTACCGCTGCCATTTTTAAATCCTTCATCCTCAAATTTTTTCAATTTCTTCCGCGGAATTTTATTCGCAAGCGGGTTTAACACCCGGGAACCTGCCTGCGCGGTGAAACTGCGAATTTTCTACCTTGACAGCCTGCCATAGGTGTTAGGGCAACGCTGATTAACTTGTGGCTAATCAGCGTTGCCCTGTTATTTTTCTCGTTTTCCTGCGGAAAACGCGCTTTTTCAAAGCGGCGAAAAATCTATAATTTTGTAGCACTGATTTATTCACATTCGAATAAATCAGTGCTTCCTTAGCCCCGCACAAAATCCATATCCTGCGGAACGGCAACCCCGCCTTTCAGGGCGAAGTTGTTGATCAAACCTTTATTTTTCATATTTTCATACTATCATATATACCACAAAAAGTCAAGGATCCGCGTCAATTTATCGGCAATTCCGAATTCAACATTCCAAAACCGAAAAGAGACCTGAAAAATCTGCCGGACCTCTTTTCGGCCTGCGAACAGTCAGGAATTGCCGCAAAAAATGGGCAAACAATCACCGTTTGTAGTTGTTTGGGAAGCGCCGATTTATTCGAGGGGGGTCTAATACCCCGCCCCTCTGGGGCGGTTCAATTTCCTGCCAATGATGGCGGGGTAGCAGACCCCCAGTATAAAATGAGAAAAGTCCGTAGGACTTTTTCTTCTCGAACGAAGATACCCCGCTGCTCTGCGGCGGGGTTCTTCATTCGCGTTTGAATAAATCAGCGCTTCCCAAAGTATTAAACCCGCCCGTAAATGAATCAGCATTCTCCTGGCCTTAAGGTTCTGAAAAAAGTTCCCGATATGCTATACTGGCCTTATGAGAAATTTCTTTCAGGCGGGACGCCTTTTTAGGTGGGTGAAAAACGCCCTGTTTCCCAAAACGCTGGAATTCCGGGCGAAGATTTTTACCGTGCTGGCTGTCGCGGGGTTTCTTATCAGCGTAAGTACGGCGCTCATCGGTCTGGCGAATGACGCCGGGGCGGGGAATGTTATTGCCTGCGGCATTGCGGCCCTGCTTGCGGCTGCGCTGCTGGGGTACTCGAAACGCAGCGGGCGTTACCGGCTTTGTTACCACATCACCATTGCCGGGGTTTTTATCGGTCTTTTTCCGTTTATGTTTTTTTCCGCCGGCGGGTATCACAGCGGTATGCCGGTGTTTTTTGTGTTTGCCGTCATTTTTACCCTGTTTATGCTGGATGGCAGGGCCGCCGTCATGATGGCCCTGCTGGAACTCGCGATCTATAGCGGCGTCTGCGTGTACGCCT
>JAIRXH010000112.1 GCA_031268385.1 Treponema sp.
AGCGCCGGGTCAGGGGCATCTCTATGGGGTTTGTCCAAATTCTCTTCCAGAATATCAAGCAGCCCGGAAAGACCCGCGATAAACGCTTCGGCGGCCAGAATAAAGGCGCCGTTTTTTTCCCCGACAAGATCAAGGTTCCCTGCCTTGGCCGCGTGTTCCAGTTCTTCGGCCTTCTGTCCTATGATGTCGGCGGATATGCCCCGGCTTGATCCTTTAATTCCGTGGACGGTAATGGCGTAGTCCGCAATGCGTTCGGTGTTCCGGGCCGCCAGAAGGAGATCCGGTGTATGAATCACATAGGAGCGCAGGGATTCCATGTAGGATTTTCCGTCGCCGCCAAAGCGTTCCAGTCCTTTTTCGGCGTCAAGGCCTTCTACGGGGGTGATCCGTATCAGCTCGGTAATGCGCCGTTCAATGTCGCTGCCGTTATCTTCCGCCTCGCTGTTCTGGTTTCCCTCGGCAAGCCTGCTTTCCGTATCAAGGCCAAGCTCCTTCTCCAGTTTTTTGTCCCTGACCCAGCGGTTAATCGCGTCGTTCAGCTTTATGATGTCTATGGGTTTGGTAAGAAAGTCCTGGAAGCCGTTGTTGAGGAAGAACTTGTCGTTGCCTATAATGGCGTTGGCCGTAAGGGCGATAATGGGTATGTTCCTGGCGTAGTCGCTGTCTATTTCGTTTCTGATAATCCTTACCGCCTCAACGCCGTCCATGCCGGGCATCATGTGATCCATGAAGATGGCGTTATACCGGGGCTCGCCTTTTTTTATGGCGTTTATCGCGCTCTGCCCGCTTCCGGCGCAGTCCACGGTCATGCCGTAGGGTTTCATGATGCCCCTGGCAAGATCGAGGTTGGTGGCCACATCGTCAACAACCAAAACTTTGGCGTAGGGAATGCGGGTCCTCACCATCTGCTTGTTTCTGTCCTGGCGGGCCATGATGTAGCGGAATTCCTTGAGGTTTTCGGACAGTTCTTTTCCGATGACGGCCTCGCCTACAAAACCCTGGAGGATCCGTACATTAAAAGTGGTTCCTTTACCGTACTCGCTTTCCACGGAAATGCTTCCGCTCATCATCTCGACCATGCGCTTTGTAATGGCGAGTCCCAGGCCCGTTCCTTCGATATGGCGGTTGCTTTTAACATCCACCTGGTTGTAATCGCCAAAGAGCCTGCCCATGTCCTCCTTCCGTATGCCCATGCCGGTATCGGAGACGCCGCAGTTCATCCATACGCCGCCGCCGTCCCGCTCGCAGCGTATGCGGAGAGTGACCGTTCCTTCTTTTGTGTACTTGAACGCGTTGGAGAGGAGATTGTTGAATATCTGCTTTATCCGCAGTTCGTCGCCAAAGAGCCGTGCCGGAAGATTTTCGTCAATGTCAAGTTTGAACGTTATGGGTTTGCTTCCTATGCGCACGATGTTAAGAACCACCGTATCGTTAATGAGGCTTGGCATGTCGTAATCCACCGGGACCAGTTCGAATTTTCCCGATTCTATTTTGGATATGTCGAGAATGTCGTTGATAAGCCCCAGCAGGGTTACGCCCGAACCGTAAATTTTTTCGAGGTTCTCTCTGGTTTCGGCGGGGTACACCGACCCCGCTTCTCCTTCCTGCTCTTTACCCAGTTCCAGTTCGGCGAAACCTATGATCGCGTTAAGGGGAGTGCGCATCTCGTGGCTCATGTTGGCAAGGAAATTGCTCTTGGCCTCGGACGCCGATTCGGCCACCAGGGCGAATTCCTTCATTTTTGTGAAGGGGTGGGCGATAAAGCTGGCGGCGATTAAAGCCGCGATGATGCCCATGCCGAGGAATACCGCGCCCGAGATCATAAAGGCCTGTGTTACCTGGAAGATGGGACTTTCGGCGATGGGACTTACCACGCCCAAAGACCAGCCGTCGGTGCCGGCAATGGGCCTGAACGCGCAGATCCTGTTAACGCCGTCGTAGTCGTATTCGGCCGTTCCTGTTTCTCCCTGGATCATGCGGGAAAACACCTGTGCCATGTTGCGGTATTCGATTCCCGTTTCCGCCTGGGTGATGTAATTGCGGCGTCCGTAGACCAGGTGGGGCCTGATATTGGCGATCATCACGCCTTCGTGGTCAAGGGCGAAAATATTTCCCGATTTCCATATATGGAACTGGGCCAGTACATCGCTTATCACCGTCCCCGGAAGGCTTGCCACTATGGTTCTGCCGTCCGGAAGGGGCAGCCAGAAACGCATGATGAAATCCCCGTGATCATTGTACTGGGTAGTACTCATTACCGTTTCGCCCGCGAGGGCACGGCGGGCGTTCATGTTTTCAAGCAGTCTGTAGTCGGGCGGCTTGAGGCCGTAGCTTACTATACCGCCGTCCCTGTCTATTATGCCCATGTCCAGATAACCCTGCCTGTTCATCTCCGCGAGTAACACTTCCGCAACTTGTCCATCGTCAAGGCCCCGGCATTTTTCCGCGGCAGTACGCAGTTCGGCGTGCAGATGGGCTACCTTTTCCGAAATAAGCTGTTCGGCGATAGTGGCCGATACGCCCATGTCATTTTCAATGGTTTTTACAAGATTGCGGCGGGTCAGGGTAACGCCGATGATTACGCTTGCCGCGGCCATCACGGCGATTATTGCCGAGATGATCAAGACAACTCTGGTACGGATGGATAGTGACATTTTGCTCTCCTTTTTAAATAAGGTTGTTAGAACCATGGTTCAAAACAACCCGGTACCGTATGCCGGTACCGCCGGAACCGCGAATCTGAAATTCGCTTAGTCTAACTGTATAGCGGGCGTTGTGGACGAAATACACCTAAAAGAAAAAAAAGTTTTGAAAAGGAAAAATAATGCAGACGTTCCGGCCGCACGAAGAAGGTACTTGCGCAAGGAAGCGCCGATTAACCTGTGGCTAATCAGTGCTTCCTTTAGGGTAACGCTGATTAACTTGTGGCTAATCAGTGCTACCTTAGCGTCCGGCCGCAAAGCCGGTTACTGTGCGGCCAGACAAATCCGTTACCAGCAGCAGTAACCGCCGTCTATGATAATGTCCGTGCCCGTCGCGTAGTCGGATGCTTCCGAGGCAAGGTAAACCGCGGCGCCCTGAAGATCCTCGACGGAGGCCATGCGGCCCATGGGGATTTTTTCCAGCCATTTGGGGAGCATGGTTTTTCCCTCAGGCGTTTCAAGGAGTTTCTCGACAAGCATGGTTTTGGTGTAGCCGGGGCTGATGCTGTTTACCCTGATGTTTTTCGGGGCCCATTCGGCGGCAAGGCTCCGGGTAAGATGAAGAACGCCGGCCTTGGAAGCATTGTAGGCGCACTGGTTCTGCGGAGTGTTGCTGATGTGGGCCGACATGGATGCGGTGTTGATGATCTTGCCGTAGCCTTTTTTCTCCATTTCACGCGCCTCGTGACGGGCACAGAGGAAAACGGAATCAAGATTGAGGGCGAGAAGTTTCCGCCATTCGCCAAAGTCCTGTTCAATGGCCGCGCGCCATACTCCCATGCCGGCGTTGTTGACCCCTATGGTAAGGAAGCCCCATTTGTCAATGACCGCCTTCATCATTTTCCGCACGTCCTCCTCGCTGGTGACATCGGTCCTGACGGCGATGGCGCTTATTCCCCTTTTTTCACAGAGCCCGGCGGTTTCTTCCGCGGCGGCAAGGTTGATGTCAACCACGGCGACTTTCGCTCCCGCTTCGCCCAGCGCAAAACAAAAGGCCTGCCCTATTCCCTGGCCGCCGCCTGTAACCAGCGCGGTTCTTCCATCAAGTCCGAATCTGTCAAGAATTCCTGCCATAATAATCTCCTGATTGAGGCTGTTCAAAAACCGCGGCTTTTGGAACGGCTTCTTTGAATTGTAAGGGAAAAACCGGGCTTGCAGCCGGTTTTTTCAAGAGTTTGTTTCAAAACCAACCAGGTTTTGGAACAACCCCAATTTTCTATATTGTCCGTAAAGCCGGTTATAGACAAGTACCCTTTCGGGCCGGGGCGCGTAAATTTTTTCAACGGGCGAACACATGTTCCGCTGCGCGGCCGGAACATCAGGGTAAAGACCGGCGCTTACGGCGGCGTGCATCGCCGATCCCCGCGCGACCGATTCACCGCCGGCCCGTACATGAATGGGCATGTCAAGCACATCGGCGGCAATCTGCATGACAAGCGGGGATTTACGGGCCACGCCGCCGACCGCGAAAATGCCGTCGAGGGGCATCCCTTCTTCCCTGAAACGTTCGACAATGGCCCTGAGCCCGAAGGCGGTAGCGTCGGCAAAGGCGCGGTACACACGGGGAGCGCCGGAGCCCAGTGTAAGCCCTGTTATGGCGCCCCTTGCCAGAAGATCCGCATCGGGAGTACGCCGGCCGTTAAGCCAGTCCAGGGCGGCAAGGCCGCTCGCGGCGGGATCAACCGCTTCCGCCGCTTTTTCCAGCGCGGGAATGACAAGACGGGGAAGAGCCGCCCCGAGCTTTTCCCTGACGGAAGGATCGATATCCTCCATGCCGGGAAGTATGTTTTCAAGGGGCCAGCACAGCAGATCCCTGAACCAGGCGTAGACATCGCCGAAGGCGCTCTGGCCGGCCTCGTATCCTGTCATGCCCGGTACGACGGCCCCTTCCGCCTGTCCGCAGATGCCCCGAATTGGCCTGGAGGGCCCGTCCGTCCTGGGCGTTACAAGGAGATCGCAGGTTGAGGTGCCTGCCACCATTACCATCCAGCCCGGCCGCACCCCGCCGCCGGTTCCGCCGGTGTGGGCGTCCATGGCTCCCACCGTAACGGGTATGCCCGACGGAAGGGCGAGCCGATCCGCCCATTCATCGCACAAAAAACCCGCGGTTGTATCGGCGGGCCATGTTTCGTTTCCCATTGTTTCGAGAATGCGGGGAAGCTGGGGATCGACCGCCTCAAAAAATTCCCTGGGCGGGTATCCGCCAAATTCGGGATGCCACAGCGCCCGCAGGCCCATGGAACAGCGGCACCGCCTGATTCGCGGAACATCCCTGTTTCCCGTTAAAAGGGCGGACATCCATTCACAGTGTTCAAGGAACGAAAAGGCCGCGCGGGCGACATTTTCATCCTCGGAAAGAACGCGCATGATCTTTGACCAGAACCATTCGGGGGAATGCGCGCCTCCGTTGTACAAAAGATAATCGGCGCCTTTCCACGCCGCGGCGGCGCGGTTGATCCTGTTCGATTCCGCGGCCGACGTGTGATCCTTCCACAGGACAAACATGGCGGCGGGATTTTCGGCAAATTCGGCCTTTAACGAAAGGGGGTTCCCTTCCCTGTCAACCGCGCAGGGCGTCGAGCCCGTGGTGTCTATGCCTATGCCCCGGATCTTCCGCGCGGCGCTTCCCGCCTTTTTTACCGCTTCCCTTACGCAGGATTCGAGGGCTTCAAGGTAATCCAGCGGATGCTGACGGAAACGGCTTTCGGCCCTGCTGCAGTAAAGTCCGCGCGCCCAGAGGGAATAATCGGCGTGGGCCGACGCGGCCTCTTCCCCATCGGCGGCGTCCATGATGAGGGCTCTGCATGAGTCGGTGCCGAAGTCAAGTCCCAGCACCATATCTTCTCCCTTGCGCGGTTCCATATCACCTCACCGGAAAACAATCGAAACCGGCGACAGCGCGGGGTACTCCCTCAGCTTTTTAAGCCTGCCCGTCGAGCGGTTGATTCCGAATATAACGATATTGTCCGAATCCCTGTTAAGCGCGATGAGGAAGCCGCCTTCCGGATCCATGATGAAGTCGCGCGGATGCTTTCCTCCTGACGGCGACGCTTCAACAAATTCCAGAACGCCGCTTTTCTTTATTTTGAAAAGGCTGATGCTGTCGTGGCCCCGGTTTGAAACATAAAGAAATCTGCCGTCAGAGCTTATGCGCACCGCCGCGGCTATACTCGAAACGCCTTTCCCCTTCTTTGGGGGAAGAGTGGAAACGCTCTGTATTTTTTTGAGGCGGCCGTTCAGGTCGTACCTGAGCACGTCAACCGTTGACGAAAGCTCGTTAAGGCAATACGCGAAAGTTCCCGATGGAAAAAAGATCCCGTGCCGGGGACCCGCTCCGGGCGCCGCCTCAAAAAAGGGAGGATCGGCAGGAAGGAGGGGAGAAGACGCGCCCCGTTCGAAACGGTACGTCATGATTCTGTCGGAACCAAGATCGCAGGCAAAACCGTAGCGGTAATCCTTGTCGAACATAAAAGAATGCGCGTGGGCTTTTTCCTGCCGGTCCGCGACAGGCCCCTTCCCCGCAAGCCGTAGTGTCTGAACACAGTCTCCCAGAAAACCGCGTTCATCCAGCGGAAATACGGAAATTACGCCGCTTGAATAATTGGCGGCGACAAGACAATCGCCTTCCCTGTTGACGGCAAGATGGCACGGGTGCCTTCCGCCGCTCCGCCTGCTGTTGAGGAACACAAGGCCGCCGTCCTCCCCGGCGGCAAAGGCGGAGATCCCGCCGCTGCCGGATCTTCCTTCAAACGAGGCGGTCTCGTTTGCCGCGTAGAGAAATTTCCCGCCGGGCGAAAGGACAAGCCATGACGGGTTTGCCGATTCGGCGGCAAGACGAAAGTCCTCAATAACCCCCGTCGCGGTATTCATGACAAAGGAATAAATACCCCGCGCCTTTCCGCCCGCCCCTTCGGTGCAGGTTCCTATATATCCGGCCGCATAGTCCGCCATGGGTTCAGTATATACCGTCAGGCGAATCAGGAAAAGGGCCGGTTACAAAACCCGGCCGGAACTACGGCCGCAATTCTCATTTTAGATTAATCACTAACCACGGATGAAAAGAGAAATTTACCACTAATCAGGCCGCCCTTTCGGTATAATTGACCACCGCTATCTCGGTAAGCGCCGAACGCCTGACGGCATCGGCAATCTGCTCAAGCCGGCGGGCAACACCGGCGTCATAGGAAACTTCACCGCACTGAGCGCAAATTTGGGACGGCACATTTTTAATGATGATAATACAGTTGCCCATATCGGTGGTGAACGTGGAAAAACCGTTCCGCGTTCTGCCCTTACATATAAAACAGGTCATGGTATTTCCTCCCGCCTGACCTTAAAATCTGCCGACCATTCAGCCGGATTTGGAATATATGCGGTAATAAGCCACAAATCAGTATCGCCAAAGCCGCAGACCACATGCAGATGTTTGCCTTCCGGCGTTACTCCTAAAACCAGGCAGCTTGGAAAGGGATAGTCGGCCGGGTAGCGTTCGATTATTTCACCATTGGTTAATGCGCTTACCACCTCGTCGAGGCGTATATTTCGCCGGAAAAGCCGTTCAAGAATATGGCCTGTCCAGCGCAATTTCTGCTCCTGACAACAGCGGGCAATATCCTCAATGGTCATGGTGCAAGTATACTACGAAAAAGAAGCACCGTCTATGTTACGCACCGCGCCGATGCGGCCGCTTGCTATTTTTTTTCTTTCTCTCTATACTGTTAACGCATATTTCAAAGGAAGCGAGGTGAAAAGCAGTTTCCGGAGCGTGTGTTTCCGGAAACGTGGTTTTATTCCTCCGCTATCCCGTAACTGTGACCGGGTTTTAATCCGTCAAACAGCCACTGGCCGGTTTCCGGCCGGGAAGGCTGACGGATGGGCCGTCCCAAAGGGCGGCGCCCGCAAGCCAGGAGACTTTGGTATGCGGCGGGCCTGTGCGGGCCCGTATCCTGTTCTAAGGCTTCGGGGATTGGGCCTTGAGAAAAGTCCGTATTTTCACGCCGGTATTTTTCCTCAAGATCTTCCTGTAGCGGAATTCCGCTTTGGGGAATTCCCCGAATTTCCGCGGCGGTATTTCCGCGGAAAGGAGCAATCATGAGAAAAATTTCATTGCTGTTTTTGACGGTCTGTCTTGCCGGGGCGTTTTTCTTCCCCGGCTGCGATACGGACGGCGGGACGAATCCCGCGCTTGTCTCCGATTCCGTTCCCATGCCCCCCGCCCTCACCGGTACATGGGTGTCAACCTGGGGCGAGGAATTTGAAATAAACGCGGCAACGTTTACCAGCGGCTATGCGGGAACGCCCTCATATTCTGGCTCCGTTGTCAATGTCCGCCTGGACGCCTTCGGGGGAGGGTACATCACAATCCGGTACACGGAGAACGCCACTTTTCCAGGCGCTGTGGGCAAATATTATGTCATTCACTGGAAGAACCTGACCGGTTCAAGCGTAGACATTTCGGGGTCAAGCGACGGGAACGGCAGGGCGGCGCAGTGGGAAGCCGAGTATGAGTATGTGTCCTGGAACGGATATTTTTCCTATTACAGTTCCTGTACCAAATCGTAAGCCCGCGGCAATGGTCCTGAATGCGCCAAGGGGGAGGGGTTTTCTTCTCCCCTGTCTCTTTGCCCTTGTGTTCTTTTCCCTGTACCCCGGTGAAGCCCAGGAAACGGAAGATGATTTTTTGGACGCCGAATTTTCCTTTACGGAAGACGAGGGGCTCACCATCACCGGAACCCGGGAAACCACCCAGCAGATAAGGACCATAGGCAGGGAAGAAATAGAAGCTCTGCATGCCCCGGATCTGCCGTCCCTGCTGGAACAGGCCCTGAATATAGGTTCCGTCCGCTATGGTCCCTACGGCAGCCAGGCGGACATCACCATCCGGGGCTTCGATTCGGAGCGCGTCGCCGTTCTTGTAAACGGCGTTCCCGCCGCTTCCCCACTGTCCGGGGATTTCGATTTCAGTACGGTTGACGTTAACTCCATAGAAAAAATCGAGGTGATCTACGGAGGCTCCGACACCACCTACAATGTATCGGGGGCAATGGGGGGAGTTGTCAATATTGTTACCCTGCGTGAAAACCGGCAGGGACGCCGGATTGGGGGAAGCATTTCGAATACATCCGCCGTACCCGGAAAGTACTACGACGGCAGGGGAAAAAAGACAAAGCCCCAATGGCAGGATCTTCTGGATGCCCAGCGTCTTGATTTCTTTGCCTCACAGAAGGCCGGAAATTTTTCCCTGTCCGCCGGCTGGTTCGGCGTCCGGGCGGCCAATCATTATCTTGTCAAAAATTATCACGGCATGACACGCAGGAAGGAACACAACGAAGTATGGGATACCGGATTTTCCGCTTCCCTTGCATGGAATTTGCCGGACCATTTACGGCTCATCGCCCTGGGAAACATCTACTACGGCGACAAAAATTTTCCGGCGGCGGCCGTGTCAAATGTTTTTGAACATCAGCGGGATGTTTCTTCCCGTGAAAATCTTATGCTGGAGGCGCCCCGGATATTCAGCGACAGTCTGTCCGCGGAATTTTCTGTCAGCCACGGCCTGCAAAGGCTGGACCACAGCGCATCAGGAGAAGATTCGCTCCACGGGATACATACCCTGCAGTTCATAAACCGCTGGACATGGTACCCGGTTGAGCCGCTGACCGTACGGGCCGGAGGAGACTACCGTTACAGCCGTCTTGATTCCACCGGCATCGGCACAAGGGACGGCCAGAACGGCGGCGTCTATGTTACCGCCGAATACGCTCCCCACAAAAAATTTCTTGTTGTTTCATCGGTGAAGGTGAATTTCAACGGGGGAAAGGATATGCCCTTTGCCGCCGTGCCGCTTCCCAAATTCGGACTGGCCTTTTTTGCCGCCGAGTGGCTTACCGTCAAAAACAATTACTTTCGCAGTTTTAAATTTCCTGACTTCGAAGATCTCTACTGGAACCAGGCGGGGTATTACGGCAACCCGGATCTCAAGCCGGAAGACGCGTGGGGAACGGATCTGGGCGCTTCGCTTCGCTTCGGCGATCTGTTCAGTATGGAAAGTACGGTTTACGTACAGGAAACGGACAATTCCATTCACTGGAGCAATTCCAGCGGGCGCTGGAGGCCTGAAAACACGGCGAAGGCGGTATTTTTTGGATGGGATTCCCGCGTTGATTTTGAGATACCGGTTCCCTTTGGGCCGGTAAAAAAAATTGTCCCCTCCGTTTCCTATAAATTCCTCTTAAGCTATATACTGACCGGCAGTACGGGCGAACACATGGGCTTCGCGGCCGGCGTCCGTATTCCCTACGCGCCTGTGCATACGGCCGGCTTTTCGGTTGAACTGCCATGGAAAACAGGTTCCTTCCTTGTCTCGGGCAGTTACACGGGTTTCCGTTACGCAAACTATACGCCAAAGGCGAACATCAGGCCCCTGGATCCCAACTTTCTCCTTACCGCTACGGTAAATCAAAAAATAGGGAAAAACCTTTCGGCTTTTGCCGTCCTCAGGAATATTCTGGATCAGTCCTATGTTTCTTTTGACGATTATCCCATGCCGGGATTCACGGCGACCGTGGGGCTGCGTCTTGATTTTGAAATGTGAACCGGTTTCAGGACCCGGCCGGTTGTAAGGGGGCCCTTTCCGGCGTGTTCATTTTTCCTTTATTTTAGCCCACGTATCCCTGATGCCTATGGTCTTGTTGAACACGGGCCGGGCATGGCCGCCCTCCGCACCGCCGGGAAGCGTGTCCCGCACAAAATAGCCGAGCCGTTCAAACTGACGGAGGTCCCCCGCCGATGTGTCCGCAAGGGACGGTTCGCCCCAGGCAAGGGGGATGACTTCAAGTGAACGCGGGTTAAGGTTATCGGTAAAATCACCGGGAGAGCCGTCCGGCCGGGGAGGAACTTCCATGGGCCGTTCGGCGCTGAAAAGATAGTCGTAGACGCGTACTTCAATGGGAACGGCGCGGGACGCCGAAACCCAGTGAATGGTCCCCTTTACCCTGCGGTTGTCGGGGGCGTTGCCCCCCCTGGTCGAGGGATCGTAGGTACAGCGCACCGCGGCAATGTTTCCCGCTTCGTCCCTGTCAAAGCCCGTGCAGGTGACAATATAGCCGTAACGGAGACGGACGCTGCTGCCGGGCTGTCCGCCGCTTCCCGGATACAGGCGGAAATATTTTGGCGGCGGAATTTCTTCAAAGTCATCACGCTCTATCCACAGCTCGCCTGAAAAGGGAATCTTCCGCGTTCCCGCCTTTTCATCTTCGGGATTGTTAACGGCGTCCAGTTCCTCAACCCTGCCGGCGGGCCAGTTTTCAATGACAAGTTTCAGCGGATGGAGCACCGCCATGGCCCTGAGGCACCGCTTGTTCAGATCTTCCCGCAGGCAGTATTCAAGGAAGGCAATGTCCACCATGCTGCCGGTTTTGGCTATGCCAATCTGGGAAACAAAATTCCGTATAGCCTCGGGGGTATAGCCCCGGCGGCGCAGTCCCGCGATGGTGGGCATACGGGGATCGTCCCAGCCTTCGACGTGTTTTTCCCGCACCAGACGGAGGAGCCAGCGCTTGCTCATTACCGTGTGGGTCAGATTAAGCCGGGCAAATTCTATCTGCCGCGAGGGGAAGACTTCCGCCTCATTGATAAACCATTCGTACAGGGGACGGTGTATTTCGTATTCAAGGGAACAGAGGGAATGGGTAATCCCCTCCCTGGCGTCGGAAAGGGGATGCTGAAAATCGTACATGGGGTAGATGCACCAGGCGTTTCCCGTGCGGTAATGGGATTCACGGCGTATGCGGTACATTACCGGATCCCGCATGAGAAGATTGGGATGAGCCATGTCTATTTTGGCCCGCAGGGTTTTGGCCCCGTCGGCAAATTCCCCCGCACGCATGCGGGCAAAAAGATCGAGGTTTTCCCCGGCCGGACGATCCCGGTACGGGCTGTTCCGTCCCGGAGGGGTAAAGGTTATGTTGTTTTTATCCTCCACCGCCGTTCCCCGGTACTCGCCGATCTCCTCCTCCGAAAGATCGTCCACATAGGCGCGGCCCTTTTTGATGATCTTCACCGCCAGTTCGTAAAGGTATTCATAATAATCACTGGCGTAATATTCCCGGTCTTCCCAGTCGTAGCCCATCCATTTGACATCCCGCTTGATGGCTTCCACATAGGAGCTGTCTTCCTTTTCGGGGTTGGTATCGTCAAAACGGAGGTTGCATTTGCCGCCGAATTTTTCCGCCATGGAAAAATCAATATAAAACGCCTTGCAGTGGCCTATATGGAGCCAGCCGTTGGGTTCCGGCGGGAAGCGGGTATGTACATGATCAAAACGGCCGCCCGCCAGATCCTCTTTGATGAATTCGGTTATAAAATCGGAGCTTTCGCCTGCGGCCGTTTCCCCCGCTCCGGCGGCATTATCCAGGGCAGCCATGTTCTTCTCCTAAAAATTGGTAAGGTAGCAGATGCCGACAAGCAGCACCGCCCAGAGGCTGTCGCCGCCGGTCTTGACGCCGCTTCCAAGACAGCCCAGATGTCCCCCGTACCACCAGAAGAGGCCCATCTGTATATCAATACGCAGGGTATATTTGGTAAAATCTTCCTGTTCGCTTTGCGCGCCAAAAAAAAGATACGCCAGTTCATCCAGAATCGCCCCAAAATCCCTGATGGCTTTTTCAAAATTTCCCTGTCCTATTTCGGAAATAAAACCGGGAATTCTGTCCTGAAGTTTTTCCTTGCGGCCCTCGTCGGCTTTTTCAACCCAGGTCTTTTGTATCAGGAGATCGAGATTGTTCTGAAAATGACAAAGAAACCGGTGCATCTCTTCGCCGGATTTGTTTTCCGCGAGAAGTCTTCTGTAATCGGCCCCTATGCCCAAAATATCCGCAAAGGCCGCCGCGGACAGGGCGTCGGGTCCCTGTTCCCCGGGAAAACCGCCGGGCGGAAAAAGAGTTTCCGCGGTTTTCCGGTATTCTTCGGGAATTGACATATTGGCGCCTGGCGGACAGCTGTACATGCCTCAACTTTGCTGATAAAACGTGAAATAGTCAAGCCGAATGTTTGTTTCACGGAAGCGCCCGTACACCGGGCCGGTTTCACGGACGGGATCCCCGTGCGCCCTCCTGCCGTTTCCAGGCGCCGTAAGCGGCAAGGGCTTTTTTTACCGATTCAAAGGCAATGTCGGCAGGATCGATTTCGCCGTACCGCACAAAACGAATCTCCTTAATCTCCGATTTTTCAATTTCAAAATCTTTTTCGCAAAGTCCCTTAACGCCGGCGGTAAAAAACAGATCGCAGGTATTGTAGACAACGCCCCTGTAGGGGTACACGTTGGGAAAAGACGCGAAGAGGACAAAGGGATCGGGCCCCTCACGGGAAGACGGCGGCGGTTCCCAGCCAAGTTCCTCCCGCAGTTCCCGGCGGAGTCCTTCAACGGCGCCTTCGCCGGGATCCACAAAACCGCCGGGAAGATCCAGCCTCCCGAGGCCAGGTTCCCTTCCCCGGACAAGAAAGAGAATGCGTTCTTCGGCGGCCGGACCGTTTCCGCCTGAGTCCCCGGAAATACGCAGCACACAGGCGGTAGCGGCCGCGGTGTTGTGGTAATACACAAAGCCGCAGGAGGAACAGTGGAATTTGTTCCGCGTAAAGTTTATTTCAGGCGACGCGCAGGACGGACAATATTTGAACATTGTGTGATGCTACCATCATTATTGAACATCGGCAAGAGATGGTGTACTATGGGGAATCATGAATACGGAATGTTCATTAATGGTCCGTACCTATGAATGCGACAGTTACGGTCACGTGAATAACGCCAATTATCTTAATTACCTGGAATACGCCCGTTACGAATACCTCAAGTCGATTAATTTCGATTACCCTGCCGCAATCAGGGCGGGCTACGGGGTCTATGTGGCGCGGGTGGAAATAGACTACAAAAAACCCGCGCTTGCCGATGACAAACTGGTCATCAAATCCTGGCCCCTCAAAAAGGGGGCCGTAAGCGGGGTAATAGCCCAGGAAATATGGCGTGGAAAGGATCTTCTCGCGTCCGCCAAAGTCACCTGGGCCTTTGTGGATTCAAAAGGCGTGCCGGTAAAGATCCCCGCAGAATGGGATCTTCCGGGACTCAGGCCGGAAGCGGGACGGCGGTAAGATCTACATCCACAGATACACGCGGTGCAGCCTGACGCAGATGATCCATGTGCCGGCGGCAAGGACGGGAAGGCCCGCGAGGCCGGGCCATGAATCGGCGCCCTGCAGCAGCAGCCTTCCGGCAAACGCCAGGAAGATCCCCAGTCCTATAAAGACAAACTCCCCGGAACCTCGGGAATAGGCCGATATCAAAAAACTCGCAATGGTAATAATGAACACCCCCGATTCCACCATGCGGAACATGTGGGTATAACCGCTTATCATGCTGAACGTCGAATCCCATGTAAGGGTATTGACGGGAACCCCCAGCGCGATAACCAGCGTGGCCAGCGCCGTGACAAAGAGGATATTCCGCTGTTTTTGCACCTCAAAACCGGCCGCGCACACGCTGGCGGCAAAGAGTGAAAAAATGCCGAAGTACCTTCCGAAGAGCAGCAGCCGCGAAGCCATGAGAAGGTAAAAGCCGGGAAGCACGATAATCCGGCTTATCGGAACCACCACCCGCATCCCTTCCACCGCGAAGGAAAACACAAAGAAAGCGATAAAGAGGATCTCCGGCGACTGGGTTTTTTCAAAGTAACGGTAAATCAACACGGCGGCGATAAACGCATAGAACACCGATCCTCCAATAGCCGCGATGGGCGCGTAAGGACCAGGCACGGTGAACCGGCCTATAAAAGCCGCCAGAATGCCGGACGGACGGTGGGTGGCCCCGGCGGAAGCGGCCGGAACGGCGGGAATGATGAAGAAGACCGAAACGGCCGTCAAAACCAGAAAAACGAACGTTGCGAAAATTCCCGTTTTGAGGCACAGATTCCTGTCGGAAAGGGTCATAATGAAAGCATAGCCGGACGCGGAGATTTCCTCAAGACATACTTTTTTTTTCCGATACTGGTAAAGAGGAGATCTCCATGGCAAAGAAAAATATCTGCATAACGGCCATTCTGGCGCTCGCCGCTTCCCTCTGGGCGGGAGATACCGCCTCCTTTGTGGATCTTGGTTTTTCGCCCGACGGCAGGACCTACATGTTTGCCCAATACGGGGTGCAGTCGGGAACCCTGAAACCCTGGGCCGACCTCTTTGTGGTTGATGTGCCCCGGAACAATTTTGTGGCCGGGGGAAAGATCTCCTATTTTCACGACACGCCGGTTGTCGCAGGTCAAGACGGTTCAGGCGCCCTGTACCGGATCATCTCCCGGAACACCTCCCTTGCCGATCAATACCGCGTCGATTTTTGCCGCCAGGGGCAGCCCCTCTATGTCTCGCTGGAAAACGACAACGGCAGCCTGGGCGAAACCATTGAATTCAGGAATTTTGAAAACGGCGATTCTTACCGGGCACGCCTGGTTCCCTTTACCGAAGGCTCCGGTTCCGCCCTGCGGTCCTCCTTCTACATCGATCTGGAAAGGGTATCCGCAAACGGCGGCAGGCGGACCTACACATTGGGGACTCCCCAGCTCAAACGGCCCCTTGTTGCCTCGTACCGCATCCGCAAGGTTATGACGGCGCCCCGCGACGGTTCGATAATTTTTGTAATCGAAATGAAGAAGCAGGCCGCTCCCGGCAGTGATTTTGACATTCGTTACATGGTAGAAGCCATACGGTTTTAAGAGCCTGTTAGAAGATCGGTCTTCGCGTCCCGAACCGTGAATGTCCTCCAGATCTGGGTAACGTGTTTTCCGTGCTCGAAAAGGCGCCGGATAAAGAGATCCTTCCGGGGCGGCAGCCGCTGCCAGAGCAGTTCCCTCTGCACCTCAATCGCCATCAGGGTACATTCCTCCCGGTCCAGAGCTTCCCGCGCCTGCGCGAAAAAATACACCCCCTCGGAAAGTTCAAGACCGGGGCGGCCCGGAACCGTCTCCCGGCTTTCCGTCCGCCGGCCCGAAAAAACAGGACATTCCAGATAGCCCGCCGGATTGGGATCTATAACATTCCCCCTCTTTTCTTCAATTTCAAAATGGAAAATATACTCCCCCTGGGCGCCGTTGTCTTCCGCCCTGGACGGAAAGATCCGGCCCGGGCGGCCGGCGGCAGGGCGGACAAAAGGAAACGCTTCCTTCTCTTCAACGTACAACAAGGGCGCGCGGAGATACAGCCTTACCACGTCAAGATTTTCAAAAGAGGCCATCAGGGGAAGGGTTAACGCGGAGTCCTGGCGATGTCGCAGATTCTCCGGGCCATGTTTTCAAGGGAAACCTGCTCCATGACATGGCCCAGTTCATAGGCGACACGGGGCATACCGTACACCACGGCGCTGGCCTCGTTCTGGCCCAGCGTCATGCCGCCTTCCTTGTAGATGGTTCCAAGCTGCTGCGCGCCGTCACGGCCCATGCCGGTCATGATTACCCCCAGCGCGTGGTTGGTGTAGGCCATGGCCACCGACGCAAAAAGGACATCGGCGGAAGGACGGTGGCCGGAAACCAGCGGATCGCCGGAAAGACGGACCACCGAAGAAAGGGCCTTTTTTTCCACTTCCAGATGTTTATTCCCCTGCGCAATAAGAATGCGGCCGGGCTTTACGGCGTCTCCGTCTTCGGCTTCCTTGACGTCAAGGGGACAGATACGGTCAAGACTTTTCGCAAATTCATTGGTAAAGCCCGGAGGCATGTGCTGTACAACCAGAATGGGAACGGCAAGGTCGGCGTCCAGTTTGGCGAAAACCGTCCTGAGGGCGTCGGGACCCCCGGTGGAAATGCCTATGGCGATGATCTCGGTTTTTCCGGGCTTTCGGATCTGCGCGGGAAGAGCGGCGGGTTCCGGGGGAACGGGAGCGCCGGACATTTTGGGGAGATCCTTGATCCCTTCTTTTTTGGGATATTCAAGCGGAGAAAGAAGCTTCTTTCCCTGCGTGCGGCGGTACTGTCCGCCGTAGCCCAGAAGCATGCCCACAAGGGTGTCCCGTACCGTGTGAATGTCCTCGGATACCGATCCCGACGGTTTCTGGATAAAATCACTGGCCCCAAGCGCCAGCGCCTCCATGGTTATTTCCGCGCCGCGGGCGGCTATGGACGAAAGGATCACCACGGGAATCGTTATCCCCTGTTTTTTCCGTTCTTTAAGAAATTCTATCCCGTTCATTTCGGGCATTTCCAAATCCAGAATAATGACATCCGGATTGACCCTTGGAATCTTTTGCAGGGCAAAGATCCCGTTCATGGCCTTCTCGGCGATTACCAGTCCCGGCGTGGCCTCAATCATCCTGCCGATAAGGTTGCGCATCAGCGCGGAATCGTCAACTATCAGTACCGATACTTCGTCGCCCACATCATACTCCCGTAAATTTGCGATACAGCGTTGCCCATTCGGTTTTGACAAATTCGAACTGGGTATTCATGCCAAAGAGGGATTCAGAATGACCTATGAAAAGAAAAGACTTCGCGGCCATGGAATCCCAGAACCGGTTGATCACCGCCGTCTGGGCCGCTTCGTCAAAATAGATGATCACATTACGGCAGAAGACAATATCCAGGTTCCGCAGGCCGGAATCGTTTTTAAGGTTGTGGTAGTCGAACCGTATGGTCGACATGATGTTTTCGTGCACTTTGTAGCCGCCTTCCACCCTGTCAAAGTACTTCTTGAGGTAGAGATCGGGAATTCCGGTGATGCGGTTGTCCGAATAAAAACCTTCTTTCGCGCTCATAAGACATTTAAGGCTGATGTCGCTGGCCACAATTTCAAATTTCCACGGAGGAGGAAGGATTTCCTTCATCAACATGGCGATGGTATAGGGTTCTTCCCCCGTAGAACAGCCCGCGCTCCATATTTTAAGGGTGGCGCCCGGACTTCCGCGTTTGATTTTCAAGAGTTCGGGGACCACAAAGTGTTCCAGCGCGTCAAAATGGGCCTGATTTCTGAAAAAGCGGGTTAAATTGGTGGTTATGGAATCCAGAAAATTCTTTAACTCTTCCCTGTCCCGTGAAATGGTATCGAAATAGGTTTTGATGGAGGACTTCTCCCTGTTTCTAAGCCGTTCCCGGAGCCTGCTTTCCAGTATGGAACGGTTGGTCGGCGTAAAAGTAATACCGCTTTCCTTGTAGATGAGGGCGCGGTACTGCTCAAAGTCGGCGTCGTTCAGAAAAGGTTCATCCACCATGTTTTTAATACTAAAGCCTGGAAGACCCCCTGTCAATTGCCGAAGGCAAAGCAGAGCTTTGCCTTCGGCTGGGGAGTTTTCGCGAAGCGAAAACTCCAGGGGCACATTGCAGGGGGCCCTCCGGGGGCCCCTCCTGTGTTTTTCCCTCCGGCACCTGGAGTTTCGCGGCACCGAACTCCGCGCAGCCTTCAAACAGCGCGTAACCGCCGCGAAACTCCTTAGCGAAAGGCAAAGCGAAGCTTCGCCTTTCGCCCCTGTCACTTTTACGGGCCTCTTTTCGGACCGCGTAAACGGAATGCCTCGCCGCCGTGCCGCCCGGTATGAAGCGTGTAAACGAAATGCCCCGCCGCGTAAGCCTGGAGTTTTCGCTCCGCGAAAACTCCCCAGCCGAAGGCGAAACGCAGTTTCGCCTTCGGCCCAGGACCCCCGATAAATTCATATAGTGTCCTTTCATACCTAACAAAAATGCCGAAGGCAAAGCGCCTTTCGCTTCTTGCCGTTCGGTATATACCGTAGTACACTGATTCATCCGGTATAAAAGGGGGTTTCTTGTGAAAGCGGCGTTTTCTGTTTTCCTTACCCTCCACCATACCGACAGCGCGGATTCGTGCGGCCATACCGCCGCGTGCGGCGCCGTTGGCCGGTGGAGCGTCCGCCGTTCCGCATATCCCAGGGTCCCTTCCCGCGTCCATCCGGGGCGCTCCACCGGCAGTTCAAAGAGTTCTCGCGATGATCCAAAGAGTTCTTTGAAAGGCCCAAAGAGTTCTCGCGATGATTCAAAGAGTTCTCGCGATGATTCAAAGAGATCTCGCGATGATCCAAAGAGATCTCGCGATGATTCAAAGAGATCTCGCGATGATTCAAAGAGATCTCGCGATGATTCAAAGAGTTATCGCGATGATTCAAAGAGTTTCCGCGATGATTCAAAGAGTTATCGCGATGATTCAAAGAGTTATCGCGATGATTCAAAGAGTTATCGCGATGATTCAAAGAGATCTTTGAAAGGCTCACAGAGTTCTTTCAATCCCTCACAGTGTTCCCGTAACTACACAGACGGAAAGGAGAAAAACAATGGCGAATGATTACATCCCCCAAAACGACGCGTTGTTTAACAACTGGTTCAAGTTCATGAACCAGTACGTCAACGCCAAATGTACGGGGCAAAGCCCCGCGTGGACGCACATTCCCGAGGCGGCGCTTACGACGCTGCAAGGCGCGTACGCGGCCTGGTACAACGCGTACAGCGCTACGCTCGGGCCCCACACGAAGGTGGATACGGAGGGGAAAAACGACGCGAAAAAGGCCGCCGTCGCGGTTATCCGGCCCTTCGTGAACCAGTATTTGCGCTTCCCCCCGGTTACGAACGAAGACCGCACGGCTATGGGCATCCCCAACAAGGATGGGCACCGCACGCCGGTACAGCCGCCTGAAGAGGGGCCTTCGTACTCGGTTATGCAGATGGGGCCGGGGGCGCTGGGCATTGTGTACCGTGACGGGGATAAGGGCAAAAGGGGATCGAAGCCCAAGGGCATGACGGGCGCGGAGATTCACTACGGCGTTCCGGAGGAGGCGCCTGAAAAACAGGAGGATCTTCCGGGCATGGTGTGGGCTACCCGCTGTCCGCACAGTATCCGCTTCCGCGAGGCCGACCGCGGCAAGCGGGCGTACTTCGCCCTGAAGTGGAGCACCCGGAAGGAAAAGTGCGAAAGCCCCTGGAGCGAGATTCAGTCGGAAATTGTGCCATGACAAAACCCCCAGGGGTTTTGTCATGGCCTGGGAGTTTCGCGGCGGCTACGCGGAGTTTGAAAGCGGTGTCCGGGGTCGGAGCCGCAAAACTCCGTGCACGCGCGGCGGGGGATCGCGGGGCGAAAACTCCGTGCGTGGAGGGCGGTTCATGGCCCCCCGCCGCGTGCCCTGGAGTTTTGCGGCACCGAACTCCGCGCAGCCTTCAAACAGCGCGTAACCGCCGCAAAACTCCCCAGCCCAAAAGACTGCTCGAGCAGTCTTTTGGGCAGTTGACCAACGCGCGCGTGACCGCGATAATGCTATTACATGAACAAATTTATTTTCGTCTCGGGAGGGGTGTGTTCCAGCCTTGGGAAAGGCGTTGCCGCTTCTTCCCTTGGCGCCCTTCTGGAAGGACGGGGGCTCAATGTCCGCATGATCAAATGCGATCCCTACATCAACGTGGACGCCGGAACCATGAGTCCCTATCAGCATGGTGAAGTGTATGTGACCGATGACGGCGCCGAAACGGATCTTGATTTGGGAAATTACGCCCGTTTTACCGCGAGCCCCCTTTCCAGGGCCAATTCAATAACCACAGGCCAGGTGTACGATTCGGTCATACGCAAGGAGCGGGAGGGCCGCTACCTTGGCCGCTGCGTTCAGGTTATTCCCCACATTACCGACGAGATAAAGAGCCGCATCCTGGCCGCCGC
>JAIRXH010000157.1 GCA_031268385.1 Treponema sp.
CCGAAGGTAAAAGACATTACGCGGCTTTCGGGCAGCAAGCCCGCCGGTTACGCGGATTTTTATTCATGGCTGCGGGACAACTGCGTTACCATAAGTTTTGCCGGAACGGGAAGCCAGGGGGAGTACCTGGGGCAGGCGGAAATCTTCTGCAAGAAGCTGTACCGGAACGCGGTTGTTTTTGCCGGGATTATGGACGGGAAGGAGGCGCGTATCGTCTACGATTCGCCCCGGTATTACGACGGCATTGTCCGGGCTTTGCAGGGTTTCAGGATGTTTACGATACAAAAAGAAAACGCCGCCCTTGTGCTTGCGCCCCTGGGGCAGTCCTCCCTGGCCGCGTTCCGTTCCGCCGTCGCGGATATGAAGGACGGGTCAAAAATCTTTGTAACCGGCGTGGAAGTAATGCAGACCGAAGAGGGGGATGTTGTAAATTCCGGGAACCTCGTGATAAACCAGTTTGTAACGACGGCGTCGCGGCAGTTCGGTTTAAGCGCCGTCCGCTTTAACCTGCCCGCCCGGTATACCAACAGTGCCTTTCCGGACCAGGCGGCGATCCTGGCCTATATCAACGGGAACATTACAACCTTTCCCGCCCGCTACGCCGCCGTTGTGTATGCCGAAACGCGGCTTTCGCAGGGAGTGGCGGCGTACAACGTGCCCGCCACCATCACGGCGTCCGCGCGTTTTACCCTGTACGATGTGCTGACCGGGGAAACGGTGAGTTCCGCCGAAGCGGACACGCGGGGTTTTGTGTTTTCCCCGGCCAATTTGCGGCAGCAGGCCGTGATCGCCGAAAGCCGCCGGGCCTTGCGTTTTTTGTACGACCCCAAAAACAAGCCCGGCCTTGAGGGAATTATGGCGGATGTACTGAAGTGAAAAAAAGTGCCAGGCACCATAGGAGGGTTGTAAGGATGAAAAAACTGATGACAGCAGCGGTTCTGCTGCTCATGGCGGCGGCGGTGTTTGCCGTTTGCCGATAAGAAGGATATATGCGCCGGTCCTAGGCCGAAACCGGCGAAAATTGACATGCCTCCCCTGGTGAAGTATAATCCTCTGTGTTTTGACGGTTTTTGGAGACGGCGGGGTTTCGGGGGAATGCGTGAAGGCGTATCTTGATATAGCGGCGAAAGTACTTTCAGAAGGAAGCCTCAAAAAAAACCGGACCGGCGTCGACGCCCTTACCATTGCCGGAGCCATGTTCGAGCATGATATGGCCCAGGGTTTTCCCCTTCTTACCACCAAGAAGATCCCTTACCGTCTTGTGGCTTCGGAACTGGAATTTTTTATCCGGGGCATTACCGACAAGGAATGGCTGCGGGAACGGAACAACCATATATGGGACGAATGGTGCAGTCCCGACATGGCGCCCTACGGAAAAGATCCCGTGTCGCGGGAAAGGATGCAGGCGGAGCGGGATCTGGGGCCCGTCTACGGCTGGCAGTGGCGGAATTTTGGGGCGCGGTATACGGGCTGGAATACGGCCCCCGATGGAGGGGGAAAGGATCAGCTTCGGGAACTTGCCGGTACGCTGAAAAAAGATCCGGAAAGCCGCCGTATGCTGGTATCCGCCTGGAATCCGCCGGATCTGCCGCACATGGCCCTTCCGCCCTGTCATTACAGCTTTCAGGTTACGGTGATAAACGGCAGGCTCAATCTGCTCTGGAACCAGCGTTCCGTTGATACGGCGCTGGGCCTTCCCTTCAATATAGCAAGTTACGGGACGCTTCTTCACCTCTTGGCAAAGGAAGCAGGGCTTTCCGAAGGAAAACTCATCGGTTTTCTTGGAGATACCCACATCTATGTCAATCATGTGGACGGCATCAGGGAACAGCTTGCGCGGAATCCCCGGCCCCTGCCGCGCATCAGAACCGGACGTTTTACGTCGATCTTCAACTGGGAATACACCGATTCATCGGTTGAAGACTACGATCCGTATCCGGCGGTCAAATTTGACATTGCGGTGTGAGGATGGGAAAGCCGCTTGTTATCATCATCGCCGCTATGGCGGAAAACCGCGTAATAGGCAGGGGCGGCGCCATTCCCTGGTCCATAAAGGAAGACATGCGGCGGTTCAGGGATCTTACCATGGGTTTTCCCTGCATCATGGGGCGGAGGACCTGGGAATCTCTGCCGCACAAACCGCTTTCCGGCAGGCTCAACATTGTTGTATCAAAATTGATGGCCGCTCACCAGGCCGGGAACACGGACGGCGAAAACGGCGGAGTGCTGGTTTTTTCTTCGTTTAACGACGCGCTCGAATACTGCGGCGCCTGCGAAAAAGTCTTTGTCTGCGGCGGCGCTTCGCTGTACCGCGAGGCGATGCCGGCGGCGGACATTATGGAAATAACGCTGATCCATAAAACCTTCAGGGGCGATGTTTTTTTTCCCCCGATAGACCCCGAAGTCTGGGAAGAAAAAACCGTCGATGAAAAAGGGGATTTTGCCTTTATCAGTTTTTCGCGGAAAAAACAGGCGGAGTAACCAGAGAGGCCGGGCGGTTAAAGCCGCGGAGGCTTATTCCCGGCTCCCGATTTCCTGGATCAGTTCCACTTCGCTCCGTGAAATTTTGAGCGTGTTGGCAATTTCGTCCACCTTCCATCCCTGACGGGCAAGGGTAATGACATTTTCCCGTATAGCCGGAGGCGGAGCGTCCTTGTCGCGGGGCTGGGGGCCCTCTTCCCTGAGCACGTTCCCGATGAGCCTGAGCTTGTTCTGGGCCTGTTTGTTAAGGTCCTCCATGCGGGTTTCAAGCCCGGCAAGCCATTCGCGGGCCTTCTGCATATCCCTGATCCGTTTTTCTATCGCGGCAAGGGATTCGTCAAGGAAGGCAAGTTTGTCGGCGGTTTCCTTTGCCTTTTCGTTTTCCGAGGAAAGTACTTCGATGGAGCCGCGGAGCTGCGCCGTTTCCGTTTCCAGCGCCGAAAGGCCGCCGTCAAGGCGTTCCAGCGAGGCCTCCGATTCCTGCAGCGCCTTGAAATTTCTGTCTATGCCGCCGCTGGTTTCTTCCAGCATCTGGTTTTTCCGTTCAAGGCGTTGGTACTTTTCTTCGGTTTCCTTTATGGCGTCGTCGATGCGGCGGAGCTGTATCTGCATGTTCGAAAGGGTATCGTCGGCGGAATACACCTGGGAGAGCTTTTCCTCCACCGCCTGGGAAGTCTGCAGGAGGCGGTTGAAATCCGTTTCCATAATGTCGATACGGTGCTTTTCCGAAAGGATACGGTTCATCTTTGCGTTAATGTCTTCTTCAAGCCGCTTTATCCTGATAAATTCGTTTTCAAGCTGAACGGCTTCGTTCCGGCGCTGATCCAGCCGGTCAAGATCGCCGTTAAGATCCTCGATGCGGCGCTCCAGCTCCCGCTTGAGTTCTTCGGATTTGTCGAAAAGCCGGGTCTGATCGGCAAGATCCTTTTTAAGATCCTCAAGGCCCGCCCTGATGCGGGCGGTTTTTTCGTCGGATTCGGCGGACAGATCCCGCATCCTGCGGCGGGCGTCGTCCATGGAGGCGTCAAGATCCCGAAGCTGGACGGCGGAAGCGGCCTGCCAGTCGTCAATGCCGCGCCGGGAGGTGTCGGCCATGGCCGTGAGTTCCGCGCCTCTGGCTTCCACCGCGCCGGCGATTTCCCTGAGACGCTCTTCGGTTTCCCGCTGATTCTGTTTGAGGGTATCGGCCATGGAAAGGGCGTAACGGCCTATTTCCGCCCTGGCGGAATCTTCGGCGGTCCGGCGGGCTTCGGCCAGATCCTGCCGGAGCTGTTCCAGGAAGGAGCGCCGGGTTTCGTCGGCGGCTTTCATTTCTTCCCGTATGCCTTCTTCAAAAGCGCCCGTTTCCGCCTTGAGGCGTTCCAGTTCCGACACGAGCCTTTCGCCCTGCTCCGCCAGGCTTTTGCGGAGTTCTTCGTTGATGGAAAGTTCCATACTGCGGCGTTCGGCCTCGGCCGAGCCCGCCAGTTCGTCAAGCCGGGTCTGCAGCGTTTCCTGCCATTCGTCGAGTTTTCTTTCGATCTCGCCGCTCCGTTTTGAAAGATCTGTGAAGAAGTCGTCCTCGAATATTTTGAGTTTTTCCGAAACATTTTCGTAGGCTTTGTTTTTAAGGGCGTTGAGTTCCTGTTCTACCCTGTCCATGCCGGCCTTGAGTTCCCGTTCACGTTCGCTAAATTCGGCCGAAACCCGGCCGTGTTCATGTTCCGAATTTTTTTCAAAACGGGCAAAATCCTGCCTGACGCGGCCGGCGGTTTCTTCCATGGAAAGCCTGAGTTCGCCGTCGAGTTTTGCCATATCGTCGGCAAGGGCCGAAAGCTGCGTGTGCTGTTCTTCGGCTATCTGCCGGTATTCTTCAAGCCGGGAATCGGAGGTTTCAAGGATCCTGTGTTCGGCGTCGAAGGCGGCCTTTTCAAGATCCTTCCGCTGCCGTTCAAGAAGCGCGCCGAATTCCTGGATCTCGTTTTTCCATTCGTCCCGGTATTGTTTCTGCCGGGCTTCCATGCCGCCGTGTTCGGTCTTCCATTCATCCCGGTGATTTTTGAGCATCTCCTGAATTTCGGCGATGCGTGTCTGGGCGTTTTCTCTGGCCGTCTTCAGCTTTTCTTCAAACGCGGCGTGGAGCCTGCGGACACGTTCCTGGGCTTCGTCCCTGAGTTTTACAAGGGCGGCTTCTTCCATGCGGTCCGCCCGCTGGCCGGCCTTTTCCACCGCTTCCCGCAGGACCTTGCCTATAACCGCCGTGTCCCTGGCAATATTCGCGGCCCTGTCCTTTTCGGCCTTGTCCACCGCGGCCCGGTGTTCTTCCACCTGACGGCCCACGGTTTCGGCGCACTGTCTGAAATCGGAGACGGCCGTTTTCACCGTTCCCGTAACCGCCTCTACGGCTTTTTCCAGCGCCTCGGTATTTTCCCGCTCAAAGCGCAGTTCCAGCGAGCCTATTTCCTTTTCCATTGTCCCAAGCTGTTCCCGCACTTCCCCGACGCGCCGTCCGGTATTTTCCACAAAGGACGATTCTTCCCTGATTCTGGCAAGGTTCTCCTGAACCCGCACGGTCATCTTTACAAGCTCTTCCAGCGAAACATCGTAGGATTTGATACGCTCGTCTATCTCGGTGATGGCGCGCGCCTTCTGGGCCAGTTCCTCTTCGGTCATCTTCTGCAGCCGTTTCATCAGTTCCGCGGCCGACTTGCGTTCCACGTCCAGATCCACGCCCATGTTTTTGACCGCGGCGCTCCGCTCCTCTACATACGCGTCGAGTCCCTTTTTAAGCTCGTTCGCGTGACGCGAAAGCCTGTCCAGCGTACGGCTGTTTTTGTCCCACTGGCGGTAGAGGATGAGGATCAGCAGTACTATGCCAAGGGTGATGAGATTTCCCGCTGTGAACAAGCCCATGAGCATTACGTTAACACATATTTTCGCAATTGGCGATAGTCCGCAAAGATAAAACAGGCAGCCTCACGGACGGGCAGGATATGAAACGGCTTGATGAGGGCGCTTTTCATGCCCGCCCGCCTTGCCCCTTCCGCGTCATAACGGCGGCTGTTTCCCACATAAAGGATACGGTCCGGGGGAAGGCCCATGGCCCGGGCGAGGGACAGGAAAGGCTGGGGATGGGGCTTGAGATGATTTTCGCGCTCGGAACAGAGAACGGCGTCCCAGCAGCCGTCAAGATCCATGTGTTTGAGTTTCATCTCGGGGGGAAAATCGGAAAGCAGTCCCAGTCCAAGGCCCGCCTGCCGCAGGGCGGCAATGGTTTCCCGCACATGGGAAAAGGGCCGTATTTTTTTGAAGAGGGGTTCCCAGCCCCGGTATATCAGCGTTTCTATACGCCGCTCCACAAGGGCGCTGTCGGGGGTGTCAAGGAGGCGGGCGGCGGTGCGGGCCTGAATGCCGTAAAAGGTTTCGCCGCCCTCCGAAGGATCTTTCGCGGCGAATTCCGGGACGCCGGCGGAACCGGGCGCGGCGTTTTCGAGTTTCCGTTCCTGTTCGGCCCGTATGATGTTTCTGGCCCTGCCGAAGGCCATGAGCAGGCGCCATTCCCGTACAAGGAAAGGAACAAGCCTTATGTTGAGCCTGAAATTGGGGTAGAGGGTGCCGTCCAGATCAAAGGCGACGCCCTCAATATCATGTCGCATTATACTATTTTAACGAAAGATGGTATAATGGACAATTATGAATACCATAAAACTTTCCGGAAGCACCCTGCGGGAAATTGCCGGACGGGGCGTCAGAATTCCCCGCTATGACAGGGCAAAACGCGTGCCGCGCGTCGTTCACATCGGGCTCGGCCACTTTCACCGGGCCCATCAGGCGTTTTATATTGACGAACTGCTCGAAAAGGGCCTTGCCGCCGGTACGGGAATTTTCGAGGTGAATCTGGTGGCCGATTCCTTCCCGCTTGCCAGGATCAGCGCCTCGCAGGATTACCTTTATACCCTCATCTGCCGGGGGGATTCGGGGGATGAAACGGCGGTGGTTGCCGGGTCCATTGCCGGTTATCTTAACGCCGTCTCCGATCCTCGGGGGGTCGTGGAACGGCTCGCGGCGGACAGCACCGAAGTTATCAGCCTTACCATAACCGAAAAGGGCTACTACTACGACGCCGCGGCGGGGGAACCGGCATGGGACGCTGATCCGGTAAAGCACGATCTGGAATATCCGCAGGCGCCCGTAACCGCCGCGGGGTACCTTGCCGCCGCTCTGGATCTTCGCGGAAAAAATGGCGGCGGAAAGATAACGATCATGTCCTGCGACAATTTTCCTTCCAACGGAACGGTGCTGAAAAACTGCGTGCTTTCGCTCTGCCGGAAGACGCGGCCCGGCCTTGTTTCCTGGATCGAGGAAAACGCCGCCTTTCCCCTTTCAATGGTAGATCGCATTACCCCGGCAACCAGCCCCGTCATAATCGGGCATATCGAGGAACGTTACGGAATAGAGGACGGGTGGCCCGTCTGCAGCGAGGATTTCCGCCAGTGGGTGCTTGAAGACAACTTCAGCCGTCCGTCCGGTTCCGGGTTTGATCCGGCCCTGCTTGCGGAAGCGGGAGTGCAGGTGGTAAAGGATGTGGAGCCTTACGAACTGATGAAGATACGGCTTCTCAACGGAAGCCATTCGGCGCTTGCCTATCCTTCCTACCTTATGGGATTCCGGGGCGTCGCCGAAGCGATATCCGATCCTCTGCTCGGGCGCTACATACGTGATAAATACATGGAAGAGATAAGCCCCACGCTTCACACCGTGCCGGGGATGGATCTTCCCGCGTACAAGGATACGCTGATACGCCGCTTCTCCAACAAAAATATCGCCGACACCATCCTCAGGCTGGCTGCCGAAGGTTCAAAGAAGATCCCCAACTTCATTTTCAATCCGCTGGAAGAGGCCCTTGAGCGGAACCTGCCCCATGGGGCCGTGGTCTTTGCCCTGGCGGCCTGGGCCCGCTTTCTTGCCGGGACCGATGAAAACGGCGCGGTTATTCCCCTTGATGATCCGCTCGCTTCCGTTCTTTCCGAAGCGGCAAAGGGCGCCCGTAACAACCCGGAACGGTTTCTCCGCGCCGCCGGCATCAAGCGCGGCGAACACGCATTGGCGCTGGCGGATGAATTCGGAGCGTCTCTTGATGCGATTTACCGGAAGGGAACCAGGGCGGCGCTGGAAGCGCTGACAGGCGGGCGGCCTACGGATTGAAGATCCGCTCCACGGGAATACGGACCAGATTGACATAGTGGCCGGGATAGCGCGTTTTGAAGCTGTTGAAGCGTGTTTCCTCCGCGCTTTCGAAAACGACGATCTGGAAGTTTCCGTAACGGTTAAAATACGGAACCAGCGCCGCCACATGGAAGTACTGTCTCATGCGGGGCCTTCCCCGAAGGTTATCCGCTGTGGCCGGAGGGCCCGTTTCGGTATTTACCGCGGCAAGGTAGATGCGGCCCGGCTCGTCAATGGCCAGCGTGTACAGCAGGGGCTGAAGTCCCTCAATACCGAAGCCGGCGTTTTCAAGATGGCCGGGGTAGGAGCGCGGGGAACCGGCCGGCCGTTCCCGGATTATTGTCTGGGAAAATGGCCAGCGCCTTACCTCGAATTCTTCAAGCGTTCCGAACGATTCCCCGCGAAGTTCGGTCCAGACGCTGGAGGCAAGGTTCCGTATCCAGTCAAGGCCGAAGAAAGGATCGCGGATTTCTTCCCACATTTCGGTAAACGAGGAACCCCTGTCGCCGAATCGCTGTTTCAGGGGGCCGACGGCAAGACGTTTGCCGGTAACGGGACGCAGAATGCCGTCTACAAGCCATTTGGCAAATCCCGAGCAGTTAAGGCCGCCGTTTCCGTCCTGTTCGTCCAGGCTTTCAATAAAAACATGACGCCCGTTTTCGTCGATGGCCCCATCGTCCCTGAAGCTGAGTTCCGAGAGCCGTCCACGCACGGCGGAAATGAAATGGCGTACATCCTCATAATCGCCGGGATCGGGCTCAAAGTAACGGCGGGGAAAGCGGTTTCCGGCAAGGTCAAGGGCCTCTTCCACCGGAAGGGTATAGAGCCGTTCAAAGGGGACGGGAAGGGGAAGGGAATCGACAAGGTACGCTTCGTGGATAATCACATCCATAAGGCACTTGTCCCCGGTAAAGGGACGGAACTGGATATAGGCGTTGGGATCGCTGCGGAGGAAGATCCGTATGCGGAGAACTTCGCCCGTCGATTTGAGCCGTGTAAGACTCCAGGAGCCCTGTGTCCAGCCGGGCCAGGCGGCGCCGGTCTGTCTTTGAACAAGGGCAAGGCTTTCCCTGCTGCCGTTCCATTCCCGCGCCAGTACCACGGCGAATTCTTTTCCCCCTTCTTCGGTCCGTACCTGAATTCTTTCGCCGCTCTGCAGGGTCCGTACCAGCGGCCTTCTGCCCAGCACCCGCGCGGGGGCTTCGGTGAACCATGTGTCCTTTATTTCCACGCGGAGGGAAGAATCGTCCGGGATGCGTTTTACGGGAAGATCTGCGGCCGAAAGGGGCGCGTACAGGAGGCAGAGGAAAAGGCACGCCGGGGAGGCCCCGCGAAAAAAAGACGCTACACGCATATCTGTATTGATTATCGGCCAAAAACGGGCCCCCTGCACGGGGAATACGGCCCGGCGGGTATTTTTTTTATGGAGCATGTCCACTATAATAAACAGTAATAAATAATGGGGGTCTTGTCATGAAATTGTACAGCCGGGGGCAGGTAATCTTTTTTTCGGTTCTGAGCGGTCTCATTGTCGTGCTTTTTGCCCTGGGGCTGGGTCTGTTGAAATTTCCGTCCGGCGCCGCCGGGGAAAGCCGCGCCGGGACCTCCGTTTCCGATTCCGGGGAAAGGCCGGTTTTTCCGGATCAGGGCGAGTATGTCAATCCGCTCAACCTTACTACCCAGGATCTTGTTCCCTATACCGAAAGCGAACGGGAAAATATCGCCGTCTATGAAAAATTCAATTCCGCGGTCGTAAACATTACCACCGAGACCATGGCCATCAACTGGTTTCTGGAACCCATACCGCAGGAAGGGGAATCCGGTTCCGGCTCGATCATAGAACCAGGGGGCTTTGTGCTTACCAACAACCACGTGATCCAGAACGCCTACAAGGTGTATATCAACCTTGCCGACGGAAGCCAGTACGAAGGGAGCGTGGTGGGGACAGATCCCGAGAACGACATTGCCGTACTGAAATTTGAAGCGCCGCAGGGGATGGACCTTCGCGTTATACCCCTTGGAGATTCAGGCGGCCTCAAGGTCGGTCAAAAGGTACTTGCCATAGGAAACCCGTTTGCCCTGGAACGGACATTGACGGTGGGCATTGTTTCGGGTCTGGGCAGGCCCATAAGGACATCGAGGCAGAACATCATACGGGACATGATACAGACGGACGCTTCCATTAATCCCGGCAATTCCGGCGGTCCCCTTCTTGATACCCAGGGCCGCATGATCGGGGTAAACACCATGATCTATTCCCCCTCCGGGGGTTCTGTCGGCATCGGCTTTGCCGTACCGGTAAACACCGCGAAACGGGTAGTCGCGGAGCTGATGCAGTACGGAAAGGTCAGGCGCGGCTGGATAGACGCGTCGGTGGCGCAGCTCTTTCCCAGTCTTGTCCGTTACGCGAATCTTCCCGTCAGTTCGGGGCTTCTTGTTTCGCGGACAAGGCGGAACGGCCTTGCCGAAAAGGCGGGCATACGCCAGGGAACCGACCCCGTGCGTTCCGGCTCAAGCGTCATCTACCTTGGCGGGGACATCATCACATCCGTTGACGGCATGAAGACCGCGACCCTCGCGGATCTTTACTCGGCGCTGGAGGACAACAAACCCGGCGAGACGGTAAAAGTGGAGATTATGCGCGGCGGCAAGCCCCTTACCCTTGACGTTACCCTTGCGGACAGGGAAGAGATTCTGAACCAGTAATCGGCAACCTCGCCTTGAAGCTCCCCCGCGAATCATTGGTCCCGGTTACATTTTCCGGCGGCTTATGTGAGTCAATAGAGGCTGTTCCAAAACTAACCAGGTTTTGGAACAAGCTCAATACACAATCCCTATCCCCACTCCGCCCGTTGGCCACACGCCCGATTTGTCTATTCGTACCCCGCCTGAAAGTGTATACACCAGAATGGAAGGGGACGGGTACCATTTGATTTCGGCGCCCATCTCAAGAACCGTGTGTCCCTCTTCTTCGCGGTTTTTCGAGTCTGCGGAAAAACTTGTTTCGGGAAGAAAGGAAACGCCGGCGGTAATATGCGCAAACCGGAAGAGTATGCCGGCGGGAAGGAAAAGGCGGGGAAGGGGATCGCCGGGGAACGCGGTGCGTATGCCGGGCGCGAAAAGCAGGGAAATAAGGCGGAAATCAAGCGACAGGGGGAACCGCACGGAAAGGCCTTCCCGCTGCGGGGTGCGTTCGTCTTTCTGCGACCAGGCGTAGGAGATCCCCGCGGCCGCTTCCAGCGGAAAACGGGACGTGGTCCGCAGGAAGCGCCATTTTGACGAAAGGGCGAAGCCCCAGGACGCGCCGTCCCCAAAAACCGGAACCGCGTTAAGGGCGGCGGCCAGTTCAAGCCCCTCGATAACGCTGAGGCGTACTCCCCCCTCAAAGGGCAGGCTGGAAAAGGCGCTGCTTCCGGCGGGGCTGCCGAAAACGAGGTTCCCTTCAATCTGAAAACTGCCCCTGGGAAGCGTCGCGGGAGACGCGGCGAACATGAGGCCGGGAACCGCTCCGTTAAGGGAAAGGGGATAAATGCTGATGGAGGAATCTATCGCCGCCTCAAGCGAAACGCTGTGCCGCAGCGGTTCGGAATCATCCCAGGGAATGGAAAATCCGTCTATGGTTACGCGGTAAGTTCCGTCGGACAGGATGCCGGAGGAACCCCCCGCCCGGCCGTTCCAGACCGCCGTTTGGGAACGCGAGGTAAAGGGGCCCAGTTCGGCGGTGTGCACGGTTTCCCCGCCGGGGGCCCGCACGGTAAGGAGCCCCTTCCCCGGACCCGAAACTTCAAAGGAAAAACGGGTTATCCCCAAAGAACCGGAATTCGCCGGGTTAAAACGGGGCCTTGCCGTGTCCGCTTTGATGATGCGGAAAGGAGACGGGACGGCGGCAAGTTCCGCGGGGATAATAAAACCTTCCCGTATATACACGGTTGCGGAGGCGTCTTCCCAGCCAAAGGCCCGGAACCGTATGGTGTGGTGGCCCACGGGAAGGGTAACGCCCGCCCCGGCGGCAAGCTCTTCCGGGGAAAACGGCGTGGCTTTTCCGTCTATGAGGATCTCGGGAACAAGGGGATACAAACCGGGAGGAGGGCCGCCTTCACCCCGGCGTACCGTAATAATGGTTTGGCCGGAGCTTGCCTCAAGTTCCACCGACATTACCAGCCGGCCCGACGCGGAAAGGGTTATGTTGAAGATCCTTTCGCGGTAGCCTTCCTTGGATATTCTGACGATGTGTATTCCGCTCCGTACATCCAGCGTAAGGGGGGTAAGGCCCTGTTCCACGCCGTCGACAAATACCTTCGCCTGATCCGGCTCGGTACGGACCGTCAGTCCCCTGCCCGCCACTTCCCTGAAAAAATCGCCCTTGATTACTTCGTCAATCTCAGTCTGCGCCTGAACGGACACGGCGGACACCGCGCAAAAAAGGGGGACAAAAAGAAGAAAAAGAGCATGCCGGGTAGTCGTTTTCACCTTTCAACTATAAACAATTTTGGCCTTTTGTAGTAAGGCTTCGTTATCCGTTTCCATTCTGCCGTCCTGGCGGTAGCTGAAATAGGATACATGCGAGAAGATTATGTGATCGAGAAAGTTGATACCCAGAATGACGCCCGCCGCCTTGAGCCGGGATGTTACCTCGTCGTCCTCCTGTGAAGGGACAAGCTGTCCTGAAGGGTGATTATGGGCAACGGCGACGGCCACCGCGTGATCGGTGATTGCCTCGGCGTAGACTTCCCTTGGGTGGATTATGGTGCGGTTGACAAGACCTATGGTTATTACCCGGACGGCGAGCACTTCGTGGGCACCGTTGAAGGAAATGCAGAGGAACCGCTCCTGCTTCCTGTCGGCGTAATGGCGGACCAGGGCGTAGATGTCTTCCGGCCGCTTGATCTTGATTCCGGCTGTCCCCCAGCGCCGCCGGCCAAATTCAAGCATGGCTATTACAGCGCCGGCTTTACTTTTGCCAAGACCGGTGAGCCGCGTCAGTTCTCCCATCGTGGGGATGTTCCTGTTTCCGTCAAGCCGTTTAAGCAGATCCGCCGCTAGCCGGACGACGTTTTTGCCCCGTGTACCCGTGTTAAGGAGGATGGCCAAAAGTTCATGATCCGAAAGAGCTTCCGGCCCAAATTTGCAGAGCCGTTCCCTTGGACGGTCCGAAAGGGGCATGGCTCTGATGCCGTCAACAGGGTGGAAGTCATATTCCGTATCCTTGACCTCGGTCTTCCCCATACATTCAGGATAATCGGATTCACGCATGTACCTTATAGGGCGTCATCCTGTCTGGCGCTTCAACAGGCTGTTATATGCAATGCCACCTAAAATTGATTGGAAAATTTATGTAATAAAAAATTACTGAAAATCGTACTTGACAAATATAATAATAATCTATATACTTAATCAAGAAGAAAAAATATGTTCATAATTATTAATACCCTGGTTCTTATAATAGTATGCGCCTCATTTTTTGAATTAATTTGCTTAAAATATTATTTTGGTTTTCCAGTTTTTGATGAACAATTTGGCTCTATTATAGAGAATGTTTGTTATTCATTAATTGCGTCTTGCATATTTTATATTTTCATAGAAATGATACCATCTTTACGAAAAAGAAATTATTATGAAAAAATATTGAACCCCCAAAAGACAAAATTAAATACAGCCTATATTTCATTAATACAATATTTAATAGGAACAAATATTCTTGAAAAATCAGCAAAAATTGATGATTATAAAATAGAGTTTAATTATTTAATTAAAAAGTTAAACCGTAACAATAACTGGAATACTAATATCAATGATTTAATAAAAAGATCGGAAAATCTCAAGAATGAAATTAATAATATACTTAAATATTCTGAATATGTGGATAGTAAAATTGTTAAAATATTTAATGATGTAAATTATCAAATTGATTTAATTAATCTAAATAATTATACTTCAATAGATGAAGATGGGATAGTTGATTTTATACAGACTATAATTGAAATTTATCAACAAATAATTAATAGGTATGAAATAATATATAAATTTTCTGGAAAAAATGGAATATACAAAGATTTTAAGTTAAGTGAATAAAAAATAGTGGAGTATGGTGGCACTGCACATAAC
>JAIRXH010000170.1 GCA_031268385.1 Treponema sp.
TCCCGGATCCTTCCGGCCAAAAGGCGGAGATCGTCCCGGGCAAGAGGACGGCGGAGCACGGCAAGGGGGATGACCCAGGGGAAGGCCCAGGCCCCCTCGACGCCCCGCGCGAAAAGGGCCGCGCTTACTTTCCGCGCCGCCGCGCGGGTTTCGCCGTGGGGCACAAGGACGGCCAGCGGAATTCCCCGGTGTGTTTCCCCCTCTGTTTTCACGGCGGCCCTTCCATGGTATCATGCATCGTCTATACTTGGTATAAGAAGCACCTGTGATCATAGCACACAATCGTACAAGGACCTACAAGGAAAAAACATGAAGTACAAGACAAAGCTGCTGGCCGACGGCTTCGCGGATACCCTTTCGCGCTGGCCCGCCGTGGAGTGCGTTTCCCTTAACGAGGCGGCCTTTCCCGACACTCTGGATCCCTATTTTGCCCTCATACTCGACGTGTTTTATTCGGGCGCCATTCCCGGCGCCGCCGAACGCTCTGCCCTTTACGGAAAGGACGCGGCGGCCTTTGAAAGTTCCGGCTTCAAGGATCGTTTTCTTGTCGGGGACATTCCGGTAAGGCTTGAGTACAAGGCCCTGGGCAACATCGAGGAGCTGCTCGCGATTGCCGAAACCAAACTTGATTATATCTGGCTTATCAAGGACGCGGGCACCTACGGGTTTTACCGTCTTGCCAACGGGGAGATTCTCTTTTCGCGGAATGGGTGGATAGCGGGTATACGAAAGAAACTTGCATGTCTGGGGGATGTGTTCTGGCGGGAAATGCGCCTTGCCTCGCAGTCAAAGATGGAGCACTACCTGTCGGATCTGGGGGCGGCGGTGTTTCAGGGCGACAGTTTTAACAGCCTTATTTCCTCGGCGGGTTTTATCAAGAGCGTCTGCCTTACCCTGTTCTGCCTGAACCGCCGCTTCGAGCCGTCGCACCGGGCCTATTTCAGGCAGACGCTGGAACTGCCGGTGCTGCCCGGAGCGTTCGACGCGGAATTCGACAGCTTCCTCAGGGACGATCCGGAGATGACCATGGAGCGGCGTTATTCGCTGGCCAAACTCATCGCGCGAAGCGTCATCGCGCTGCAGGTTGTATGAGGATGACCATGCCGCCCGCGCGGCGCTTCCGGCTTTTCTTTTTTGTGTGTCTTTTTCCGGCGCTTTCCTGCGGCCGGGGGGAAGAGGCGGCCTTTCCCGTTTCCGTTCCGGGTTTCGGCCTCTACGCCCTTTCCCGGAAGGCCGCGCCGGGACTTCTGGATCTGCGGGATTCCCCAAAACTTGACTACGAGTTTCGAAGCCGGGACGGAACGGGTTCCCCCCCGCGCGCGGCCGGGGAGGGGCCCGCCGTTCCGCCTTCTTCTTCCTTCGAGATTGTCTATTCCGTTTCGGGCGATATTCCCCGCGAACTAAAGGATTCTTTCTTTCCCGTTCTGGATCTCGGTCAGGGAGCCCCCTGGCCGCTTCCCTGGGACGCCGCCTTTCTTGGTTTTGATGCAATTCCCTCCCGCCTGTCTTACGCGGTTCCTGTCGGCGGCGTCCTGACGGGTTTCAGCGTGTACCTTGCGGACGCGGAGGGAAGGCTGCTTCCCCCCGCGCGCGGAGGCGGGGAAGGCCGGGGCGCTTTTTTCCGCATTGAGGGGGTGGAACTTGTCCCGCGCCGTTTTGGTTTTGAAAAAAAAGGCGGCGGCTTTTCGGCCTCTCCCTTTGTCGTTAAGACGGCGGATTCTTTTGTCATCGATCCTCCGGCCCGCTACCGCTTTGGGGACGTGAAGCTGCTGGCGGCGGGCGCGGATTTTACCGCCGGCGCCGGGGACTTCCGGCTTGACGGGGCGGGGGCCTTTGGCGTTCCTTTGTCCGTGTTCACCGAGCCTTTTCCGGCGTCCGCGAAGGGCGGCCTTGAACGCTTTGTCCTTGTCCATTCAGAGCCGCCCCCCTTTCCCCGGCCCCTTTCCCTTGACCCTCATATCATCCTTGATTATCCCCAGGACGCCTGGCGTGACGGGCGCTACGAGATTTTCCGCTGGGAAAGCTTTCCCTCGATTGTGATCCTCGACACCGCCGATTACGATGTACAGGACAGGTTTTTGAAAAGGCTTGCTTTTTTTGTCGAGAAGGCGGGCTTCCGGGGCCGGCTTGTTTCCGACCGGGAACTTGCGGGCCTGCACGGCTGGAACGCCCACGATTACCGGGCCCGGGATCTGGCCCGTTTTTTTGACACGGCCGAAAGAAGCGCCTTTCCCCTGCTCCCCGAGGAACGCGAGCTTCTGGACCTGCTTGTTGACGAGGGGATACTGCGGCGCGCGGAAGGCGGCATAGCGGAAGGCGAAGGCGCGCTCATTTCCATTTCACGCGAATCGCCGGGCTACCTCCGCAGGCTCTTCATGGCTCACGAGGGATTTCACGGACTCTTTTTTATAGACGGCGCATTCAGGGATTTCAGCCGTTCCCGCTGGGACGGACTTTCACCTGAGGCGCGGCGTTTCATACTCAGTTTTTTTGATTACCAGCGTTACGACATAAACGACGAATACCTTGTGATCAACGAGTTTATGGCGCACTGTCTGCAGCAGCCCGCCTCCCGGGCCGCGCCGTATTTTGGCCGGACGCTTCCGGAGCGCCTTGCCGCCTCGGCAAGGCGGAGAGGGGATCTTCCGCCGAAAGATGACGCGGCCGGAAACTGGCCCCTCCTCGCGCGGGCCTTCCGCGCCGAGGCGGAGGCTTTTTCCGCCTATGTGAATGAACGCTGGGGCTTTGCCGCGGGAAGGGTGTCGGGAGCGCGGTGAATAATTTCTTACAAATAATCAACCCTGAAGGCGGTACGGCGGCTTTTTGTTTCGTCGAAATTCCGCACGCCCATGTTGAAGCGGCGTTCGGCCTCAAGGGAACTGGGCGGGCCGTGGCCGGGCAGTATTATGAAGTCGCCGGGCAGAGAGAGTATTTTGCTCCGCAGGGCGTTCATCTGTACGACCGCCCCGTAGCCGCTGGCGGTCCGTCCGACAAGGCCCGCGGTCAGGGCGTCCCCGGTAAAGAGCAGCCGGTCCACCCTGAAGACGGCCGAATCGGAAGAATGTCCGGGGATTGATATGACCCCGGCGCGGAAGGGCCCGATCTCGATGACATCCCCGTCATGGACCAGGCTGGTTTTGTGATCCTGAATCACATGGTTGACCGCGTAGATCTCCACGCCGTAGATGCGTTTGAGGGTTTTAAGTCCGTGAACATGGTTGACATGATCGTGGGTGACAAGTACGGCCTTGAGGCTGTAGTCGTTGCTTTCGATAAAGTTGAGGATCTGTTCGTCCATGTTGCCCGGATCGATGATAACGGCGATTCCCGGCCCGTCCTCCTTTGTCTTCCCTTCGGCGCCAAGGATGTAGCAGTTGCTGAAGCCGTAGGTGCAGTAGTGAAAAAAAACTTTCACGTTATTCCTCCATCTCGAACACCGCTTCCGCGGTGTTGGACGATTTGAAGGAGACTCCTTCCTGCCTTGCCCTGATGAATGAAACCCGCTTTACATTGCAGTCGACAAAATCCGTGTGTTCTATGTCGGCCCCGATGAAGCGGCTGTTGTAGAGGTTCGATTTGTTGAAGGTGGTGTCAAGAATAACCGCTCCGCCGTAATTGACGTGTACAAGTTCGGAACCTTCAAAGGTGCAGTCCCTGAAATTAGATCCGGCGAACGAGAGAAACTGGAGATCGGAACGGGAAAAATCACAGTTGACGAAATTCGAGAAATCAAGGAAGCACATGCGCATGACCGCTCCGGTAAAGAGGCACATGGAAAAGGACGCCCCCGTAAAATCGCAGCCGTAAAAATGCCGCCGCGAAAAATCCGTGCTTTCAAAGTGGAGCAGCGGAGCGCTGAGATCCTTGACGACGCCGCTGTTCGTGATGAGTCCGGCTATCCGTTCGGTCTCCCTGCCGGGATCCGCCGCGTGTATGGCGCAGAGTTTTGAGCCTGTTATGGCCGGCCTGCCGCAGCCCGCGGCGCAGGGCCGTATGGTGAACATACAACAATGATACCACAGTACGGCAATCTCTTGCAAACGTCCGCCGGCCGCTGTTATGATATATATATGTGCTGGTACTGCGGTTCTCCGGTTATGGAAGCGGAGCCTCTTGGCAGGGCGGTCCTCTGCGGGGACTGCGGCAGGGATCTCCGGGTCTGTATGCACTGCCGTTTCTACCTTCCCGGTTCACGGGGTGACTGCCGCGAACCGGGCGCCGAGCCTCCCGCCGAAAAGGAAAGGGCCAATTTCTGCGACTGGTTTTCCCTTGATCAAAAGTACCGTTCGGCCACGGCCGGGCGGGGAAAAGACCAGGGGAAGGCTTCGGCGGCCAAATCCGCCTTTGACGAACTCTTTGGCCGGCATGGATAAAAGGCCCCTGCTTTTTCTGGATTCCGGCATAGGGGGCATTCCCTACTGCCTCGATTTTTCCCTCGGCAATCCGGGGGAGCCCATTGTCTACGCCGCCGACCGGCAGCATTTCCCCTACGGAAAACGCGGAAAGGACGATCTTGTTTCCATCGTTCTTTCCCTTGTGGGGCGCCTTGTTCCCCTTGTTGATCCCAAGCTGGTAATTGTCGCCTGCAATACCGCGTCGCTTTCGGCGCTCGGCGCCCTGCGGGACGCCTTTGCGGGCCTTCCCTTTGTCGGAACTGTTCCCGCGGTAAAGCCCGCCGCCGCCGGAAGCGGAAAGCGGAAAATAGGCGTGCTTGGAACGGAGCGGACCGTTGAGGATGAGTACCTTGCCGGTCTTATCCTCAAATACGGAAACGGCTGCGATGTTACGGCGCTCGCCGCCCCGGATCTGGTCGAGTTTGTGGAACACCGCTACACCGGGGCCGGAGCGGAGGAAAGGCGGGAGGCGGTTCTTCCCTGGGTGCGGAGCTTCCGGCGCGCCGGTGTTGACGCGCTGGTGTTGGGCTGCACCCATTTTCTTTTTCTCCGTGATGAATTCCGCCGTGAGGCGGCTCCCGACATTACCGTGTACGATTCGGTGTCGGGCATCTCCGGCAGAATAGCGGCCCTGCTTGACGAAAAGGATCTCCGCGCGCCTTTTCCGCCTGACGCGGAAAAGGAACCGGGCCTTCTTGTCATAACGGGCGGCGGGGCGCCCGAAAATTCCTGGCGGCGGTGGGCGGACTATCTGGGTTTCCGCCTTCGGCTTCTGGAGGAAATGTGAAGGGCCTTGTGACGCGCGGTTCCCGCAACATCTTTACCGTAAGGCCCGAACCGCCGGGCGGGGATCTTTCCCCCTGTTTCGAATGCCGCATCAAGGGCAAGGTACTCAAGGGAGCCGGTTCGTACCAGACTCCGCTTGCGCCCGGCGACCGGGTTTTCTTCGAGGAAGATCCCGGCCGTCCCGGCGCCGGTTTCATTCTTGCCCCCGATGCCAGGCGCAATGTATTGACGCGCCTTAATCCGAAAGGGTTCACGTCAAAGCGCGCCCCCTCTCCCCAGCTTATTGCCGCCAATGTCGATCTTGTTCTCTGCGTCGCCGCCGCCGCCTCGCCGCCGTTCAGGCCCCGTTTCATAGACCGCCTGCTCCTGCAGGCCGACGCGTCGGGAATTCCCGCGGCCGTCATCTGCAACAAGTGGGATCTTTTTAACGGCGATCCCGACATTGAAGAAAGGCTGGAAGATTTCAGGCGCATCGGCGTTCCCGTCGTAAGGCTTTCGGCGAAAACGGGGGAAGGAATGGATGAATTCCGCGCCCTGATACGGAACCGTTTTTCCGTTTTGGCCGGACAGTCGGGCGCGGGGAAGTCAAGCATCATCAACGCGCTGCTTCCGTCGGCGGGGATAAAAGTGGGCGGCATAAATGAAAAATACGGCCGGGGCAACCACACCACGGCGCTTTCCTCCGCGGTGGAAATAGGGGGGGATTCGGGCCTTAACGCCTTTCTTGTCGATACGCCGGGAATACGGCTCTTTGTTCCCCACGGAATTTCCCCGGAGGACCTTGTCTTTCACATGCGGGAATTCGCCCCGTTTGCCGGAAAATGCACCTACGGGTTTTCCTGCTCGCACCGGAAGGAACCGGGCTGCCGTATTCTGGAAGCGGTTGACGCCGGGGTAATACACGAAGACCGGTACGAAAGTTTTCTCCGCATACGGGACGAACTTGCGGGCATTCCTTCCGGAAGCGGCCATGATGAATGAGGATTTGGGGCGGAAGACGCGGGGGCTGCTCGAATATCCCCGCGTCATGGAAATGGTCGCCGCGCGCTCCCGGAGCGACGAGGCCGCGGACATGATACGAAACGGCGAGCCGCGCGCCGGTACGGCGGAAACGCTCAAGGCGCAGGTTTCCTTTGCCGTGAATCTTCTCGCGGAAGGCGGCGGTGAAGACGGGGGCAGCCTTCCCTCGATAGGTTTTCTTTTTCCCAGGCTTGAAACCCAGGGCGCCGCGCTTGCAATTGACGAGGCGTACGCCATAGGGATCTTTGTCGAAAGGGGCGGGGAACTTTTGCGGTGGTTCTTTCGCGGAGGAAGGGAAGTCCCCCCGTTTTTTGACGGCCTTGAGTCTCTTCCTTCCTGCGCGCCTCTCGCGGATAACATATTCCGCGTTGTTGATCGCGAAGGCAGGCTGAGGGATCTTCCCGAATTCCGCGCCATAAAAAAACGGATCGCTTCCATTGCCTCGCGCATTGAGGCGGCGGTAGCGCGGTATACGGGAAACGAGGAAACACGGCGGATGCTTCAGTCCACCGTTCCTTCGCAGCGGGACGGGCGGGTCGTCCTCGCGGTAAAGGCGAATTTCCGGGGCAGGATACCGGGCATTGTGCACGAGGTTTCCTCTTCGGGCCAGACTGTCTTTCTTGAGCCCTCGGAAGCGGTTGAGGGAAACAACAGCATACTGATCGAAAAGCGGCTGCTTGACGCCGAGATACTCCGGGTGCTCAGGGAACTGACGGCCCATATCGCCGGCGGCCGGGCGGATCTGGAAATTTTTCACCGGGGAATTGTGGAACTCGAAACCCTGCGGGCCAGGGCCCGTTATTCGCGGGAGACGGGAGGAAATTTCGCCCGCTGCCCGGACGCCGGGAAAGGCGCCGAACCTTTTGTTCTCCTGGGCGCGCGGCATCCCCTCCTGGGATCTTCCGCCGTGCCCATTGATTTTTCAATGGACAGCGGCGTGCGCACGGTGATTATCACGGGCCCCAATACCGGCGGCAAAACCGCGGCGCTTAAAACGGCGGGCCTTCTTGTCCTGATGAATCAAAGCGGACTTGCCCTTCCCGCCGGGGAGGCGGTCCTTCCCGTTTTTGACGGCGTGTACGCGGACATAGGGGACGAGCAGTCCCTGAGCCAGTCCCTTTCAACCTTTTCGGGCCACATGACCACTATCGCCGGCATCATGGGCGCGGCGGCGGAAAATTCTCTGGTGCTTCTTGACGAACTGGGTTCGGGTACGGACCCCGAGGAGGGAAGCGCCATTGCCATGGCCGTTCTGGATCATTTTATCGAAAAAAAAACACGTCTCATTGCCACCACCCATCACGGAATACTCAAGAACTACGGCTATTCGCGCGAAGGGGTGGAAAACGCGTCGGTGGAATTCGACGGCAGGACGCTTTCACCTACATACCGCATTGTCATGGGGATACCGGGAGAAAGCCGGGCGGTGGATATAGCGGCCAGAAACGGACTGCCCCCTTCCGTCGTGGAAAAGGCACGGGGCTATCTTGCCGAAGAACGCTCCGACGTGTCGGCGCTCATACGTTCGCTCGAGGAGAAACACCGCGAGCTTGACAGAAGCGTCCGGGAAAGCAGGGCCGGGGAGCTTCGGCTCAGGGAAGAACGGCGGCGCGCGGATCTCAGGGAGCTGTCGCTCAGGCAGAAGGAGGCCGAACTCAGGGCCGGCGCGGCGGGGAGGCTCCGGGATCTTCTTGATGAAAGCAGGAAGACGCTCGAGAACCTTGTCCGCGAGGTGAAGGAAGGGGAGCTTACCAGGGAAAAAACGGTCAGGGTCAAGGAATTTCTTCGCGGCCTTGAAAGATCCGTCGGGGCCGAAGACGCCGTTCTTGACGCGGAGGAAAAGATCCTCGCCCTGGAAAGACGGCGCGTCGAAAACGCCGGAAACGCCGAAGGCGCACCTTGCGGAACCCTTCCCGGACATGGCGGCGTTCCCGTCTTTGCCCCCGGCGCGCGGGTTCTCGCGGGGCCTTCGCGCCGTAAGGGGATCATTGCAAGGCGGGACAAAAAGAAAGCGGGGGAGGCCGGGGAAAAGTCATGGATTGTGGAAGTCGGTTCGCTCAAGATGAGTTTTGCCGAAGACGATCTTGTCCTCCTTGTGAATGACGCGCCGAAGACCACCCCTGGCGCGGGATGGGCCGCCGACATGATTTCTCCTTCCGCGCTGGGGGAACTCGGCATACGCGGCATGCGGCTTGACGAAGCGCTTGAGGCCCTGAGGAAACAGATAGACGCCGCGGTTCTTTCCGGCCTCGGCCGGTTTGCCGTGATACACGGCAAGGGCGGCGGCGTCCTCATGAAGGGCGTCCATGAATGCCTGGCCGGGGATCCCCGTGTGGCGGATTATTATTTTTCCCGCCCCGAACTCGGCGGTTTCGGAAGAACGGAGGTTGTTCTGAAGTGAGCCCGCGCGAAACCGTGCGATCACAGGATATTTTGAAGGAGGCGGAAACGGCGCCGGGGCTGTTTGTCAGGCGGTACGGGGAAGGGGCTACAAACTTTCCAGAGGATCGTCGCTGTTCATAAGTTCGGGAATTGTGTAGACCAGCGTCCCCGATTTGCGGACGCGCAGTTCGGCGAACCCTTTGGAAACCATGGCGTCAAGATCCCGTTTTGCCTCTTCCAGGGGAATGTCCGCCTCAAGGGCCACGTCGGCGGCGGAAAGTATTCCGCCTTTTTCCTTCGCCAGTTTGAGGATGATCCGTTCAACGCTTTCTTTTTTTCCGATCACGCGCGCTTGCCCGTCGCCGGCATAACGCCAGTTTTGCCGCCCGTAACCCCTGCCGTTCATGTTTCCATAAATGGCGTTCCGTATGTTCGCCTCCCGGACCTGGCCTGAAAGCGTGAAGAAATCGTAGATGGACCCCACGCCGAAGAGGCCAAAGGTGCATGTCCAGAGTACTCCCGTCGGAATTTTCCCCAGGTAGTAACGGTGAAGGCCAAGAGCGCCGAAACCGGAAAGAAACCACAACAAGTACGCGACTCCTACATTGTACATCCCTTTTCCCCCGAAACAGTTTTACATGATAACAGATGCGCGTTTTTTTTCCTAGCAGGCTGTTGAAATAAAGAAAATTCGCGGTGAAACTGCGAATTTTCTACCTTGCAGCCTGCCAAAACAGGCGTTTAATCGGGATTTTTGACACGACTAGTGTTAAAAATCCACTT
>JAIRXH010000171.1 GCA_031268385.1 Treponema sp.
CTAACAGGCTGTTGAAAAAGTGGATTTTTAACACTAATCGTGTCAAAAATCCCGATTAAACGCCTGTTTTGGCAGGCTGCAAGGTAGAAAATTCGCAGTTTCACCGCGAATTTTCTTTATTTCAACAGCCTGCTAATGCCTGAAGTGCCTTGTCCCGGTAAAGACCATGGCAATGCCGTGCCTGTCGCAGGCCTCAATGGAAAGACTGTCGTTTACCGAGCCGCCCGGCTGTATGATGGCCCTGATGCCGGCGGCGGCCGCGGCCTCAACCACATCGGGAAAGGGGAAAAAAGCGTCCGAGGCAAGTACGCGGGACGGCGCGCCGGAAATACCGGCGCTCCTTGCAAGCGCCTGTTCCGCCGACCAGATCCGGTTGACCTGTCCGCCGGCTATGCCTGTCGAAGCCCTGTCCCTTACAACCATAATCGCGTTTGATTTTACAAAGGCAACCGCCCTCAGGCCGAATACAAGATCCGCTATGTCTTCCGCGGCCGGAGAGGTTTTTGTGACGACTTCCCATTTTTCAAGAAGTTTCCGGTCCGTCTCCTGCACAAGCATTCCGCCGTCAACAGCAATACATTCACGGCGTTCCCCGGGGGGGAAGGAGGCTTTCATGATCCTGAGATTCTTTTTCTTTTTAAGGATCTCAAGGGCATCGGGGGCAAAGTCCGGGGCCGCGACAATCTCAAGAAAGATTTCCGCAAGTTTCTCCGCTGTAAGCGCGTCGACGGGAACATTGGCGGCCACAATGCCGCCGAAAATGGAAACGGGATCACAGGCGCGGGTTTTTTCAAACGCGCCGGCAAGACTGCCGTCCAGCGCGATGCCGCAGGGCGTGTTGTGTTTCACCGCACAGCAGGCCGCGGCGCCGGATGTTTCAGCGCCCCCGGACATGCCGAGCCTTTCAAGATCGCCGTCTCCCAGCGGCGCGGCGCCGGCGGCGGAAAGTCCGAAAGCGGTAACCGCCTTCCAGGCCAGATCCAGATCGCGGATGTTGTTGTAGGAAAGTTCCTTTCCGTGAAGCTGCTCCATCGCGGGAAGGGCCCCGCCTCCGGCCGTATTGAAATAAAGCGCCGCCTTCTGATGGCCGTTTTCGCCGTAGCGGAGGTTTTGAATCTTCTTGAGCGAAAGCGGCCAGAAAGAGGGGAACGTATCCGCGTCTCCGGTGTTCACACCATCTCCGGCGCCGTCCATAAGATAACGCGCGACCGCCGCGTCATAGGCCGACGTAAGCGTGAACACGCGGGCGGCAAGGCGTTTCCGCAGCGCATCAGGCACCGCGCCAGATTCAAGCGCCGCGACGGTTTCCCCGTAATCGGACGGATCGGTAAGAACGATGACATCCCTGAAATTCTTCGCCGCGGAACGAAGCATCGCGGGTCCGCCTATGTCGATAAATTCTATGGTTTCATCGAGGGAAAGTCCTTCGCCTGATTTTTCAAAGAAGGGATAGAGATTGACGCAGACAAGATCGATGGGAGCCAGTGCAAGTTTGTCCAGCGTTTCCATGTGAGATTTTTCACTCCGCCTGGCAAGAAGCCCCGCGTGAATGGCGGGATGAAGCGTCTTGACCCGTCCGTCAAGGCATTCGGGAAATCCCGTTACCGCCGAAATGTCGGTAACGGGAATGTTTTTTTTCCGCAGCATACCCGCCGTTCCGCCGGTGGAAAGTATCTCCCATCCTGAGCCGTCAAGAAACGCGGCAAGGCCGTCAATGCCGTCCTTGTTATACACGCTGATAAGGGCGCGCTTTTTCATTGTCTTCCCCTGTTGTTATTGTCACCGTCACCGCCCAGACGCCGCAGCATCATAAGCGCGGCATCCGTTATGGCGATGTGTTCTTCATCATGTATGCGTCCGGCAAGCGTGTCCGGGCTGTCCCCGTCCAGCACAGGGACCTTTCGCCGGAGGATGACGGGCCCCGTATCGGTTCCCGCGTCAACGATATGAACCGTACATCCCGATTCCTTTTCGCCCGCTTCAATTACCGCCCGGTGAACTCTTTCGCCGTACATTCCCTTTCCCCCGAATTTCGGAAGCAGACTGGGATGTATGTTGATGATTTTCCCGCCGTAGGCCTTTATGATATTCCCTTCAAGTATTGAAAGAAAACCCGCCAGTATAATCAGGCGCGCGCCTGTCCCGCGGGCAATGCCAAGGATACGATCCGAAAGTTCGCGCCGCCTTTCCGCCGGCCCAAGGGAAAGGCGGGGCTCTTCGGTATACACGGGAATGCCCGCAGCCTCGGCACGGCTGAGGGCGCGGGCGGGCCTGTCGGAAAGGACCGCAGCAATGCGTCCTCCGGGATAATCTTCTCCGCCCCGGAAGCGGCCGCCGCGTTCGGCGTCAATCAGCGCCTGAAGATTCGTACCGTTCCCCGAAACAAGAACGAGGATATTCACGTTATTCAATCCGGAGTTCTCCGCCGTCTGTCCGCGCCTTTTCGACACGGCCTATTTTCCAGGCGGGAAAACCCCGGCCGTCGAGATATTCAACGGCCTCGGAAGAGTCGCCGGGATTAACCGCGATAACAAAACCAATGCCCATGTTGTAGGTATTAAACATCATTTTTTCAAGACCGGGATCGTTTTTGAGCGCATCGATTCCCGCGGCTTCTGTTCCGGTTCCCCCGGCGCAGCCTGCCGCTATACGGGCAAAAACGGGAGGAACCGTCCACGCCCCCTCTCCCCGGCGGTAAGCGGGTTTTTGTATGACCGCGTCAAAAAGCGGCCTGCCGTTTTCCCCGCGCGTAAACATGCGGGGAATATTTTCGTAAAGACCGCCGCCTGTAATGTGGGCCATGCCCCTGATCTCAATCCGTTCCATGAGGCCCAAAACAGGTTTGACATAAAGCCGCGTCGGCTCAAGAAGCGCCATGCCCAGTGGCATACCGCCGAAGTCCTCGTTCAGATTGGGAAGAACCTTGCGTATGAGGCTGAAACCGTTGGAATGGACTCCCGAAGAGGCGATGCCAATGACGGCGTCTCCTTCCCGAATCCCGCTTCCGTCAACGATTCTGCCGCGATCCGCGATGCCGACGGCAAATCCCGCCAGATCGTATTTTCCCTCGTCGTAGAAACCGGGCATTTCCGCCGTCTCGCCTCCCAGAAGAACGCTCCCCGTCTCTTTGCAGCCGGCCGCAACACCCTTGACGAGTTCCGCCGCGACGCCGGCTTCGAGTTTTCCGCAGGCAACATAATCAAGAAAAAAAAGCGGACGCGCCCCATGGCAGAGTATGTCGTTGACACACATGGCCACACAATCAATGCCGACCGTATCGTATTTTTTCATGGCAAAGGCAATGTCCAGTTTTGTCCCGACCCCGTCGGTTCCGGATACAAGAACAGGCTCCGTCATGCCGTCCGTGTATTCCTTCAGCGAAAACATCCCCGCAAAACTGCCCAGTCCGTTCAGCACGGCGCCGTTTGCCGTCGCCGCCGCGTATTCCCGGTACTTCCCGACAGCCCGGTAGCCTTCTTCAATATTAACGCCTGCCTGCCTGTAATCCACACGTTCCCCCCGGAAATAATAGGGATTTTTCGCGGCTTTGGCTATATGACCGGAAGATCCTCAGTGACGTGTATACTCCCGGTTAAATTCGGCAAGGCGGCTGTACACATCCCCCAGAGAATCATAGGATCTGTTAAAGATATCAAGCAGTTTGCCGTAAAGGGGCGCAAGTTCCGCGCGAGGGGCGATTACCGCCGCGGGGGCGTTGAATGTACGGATAACCGAGAAATCCCTGAACGCGCCTATTCCGACGCCGCCGCAGATCGCCGCGCCCATGCTTGTCGCTTCTTCGGTATACTCAGGAACATCTACCGGTTTCTGCCAGATATCGGCAAGGATCTGCAGCCAGGCCGCGCCTTTTGCGCCGCCGCCTATCACGCTGATCCTGTCAATGGCGCCGCCTGAAGTTTTTTCAAGGATCTGGAGGATAATTTTAAGGTTCAGCCCGACGCCTTCAAGAACCGCACGCGACATATCCCCCTTGCCGGTAGTCACGGAAAGCCCGATAAAAGCGCCGCGCGCGTCGTGGTTCCAGCGGGGGGAACGTTCGCCCAGAAGATAGGGAAGATAGAGAAGACCCCCGGCGCCGGGAGAAGACGCGACGGCGTCCCTGTCGATGATCCGGTAGGGATTTTCACCGTTCCCGGCGGCCAGAGCGACTTCACCTCCACAGAGGGTATTCTTGTACCAGTTGTAGGAGTAGCCCGCCGCCTGCATGGTACCGCACGGCGTGTAAAGGGCGGGATCAAGATGTACCCAGGTAAAGGTCCGCATTTGCGGATCATACGCCGGCGCGGCGCTTGCCAGGGAAATCCACGATGATGAACCGAGAACATTATAGGCGCTGCCCTCGCTCGTCACCCCCGCGCCGACGCAGGCGCAGCTGCCATCCCCGCCTCCGATAACAACGGGCGTTCCCTCGCAAAGACCCGTTTCCCGCGCCGCTTCGGCAGTAACACATCCCGCGATGTCGGTTGAAGGACGAGGATCGGGAAGCAGGCCGGAAGGAATATCAAGGGCGTCGAGTATTCCCCTGTCCCATGTCTTTTTCGTAATATCAAAAAGATTGGTCCCCGAAGCGTCACTGTAATCGGTGACAAATTTTCCCGTCAGCCGGTAGATAACATAATCCTTGGCATGGAGCATCTTGTACGCGCGTTTATATACGCCGTTTTCATTACCGCGTACCCACAGCAGCTTTGCCGCCGAATATGAGGCGCTGATTCTGTGACCGGTTGTTTTGTACACATAATCCATGCCCAGCTTCCGGATCATGTCCTTTTCCTCGGCGCCCGCACGGGTATCCGCCCAGATGATCATGTCGCGCAGCGGATTACCGCCGCTGTCGACAAGCAGACACCCCATCATCTGACCGCTGAAACACACGGCGGTCACATCGCCCGGTTTTATTCCGGCCTTTTCCAGCAGCCGCCGGGTCGAGACGCAGACGGCCTTCCAGAAATCACCAGGCTTCTGCTCAACATGGCCCTGTTCCGGATAATAAACAGGATATTCATGGAGGACACTCGCCCCCATTTTACCGTCAAGAGAAAATAGAGTTGCCTTGTTTCCGCTTGTCCCAAGATCGTGGGCCAGAATAAAACTACCCATT
>JAIRXH010000193.1 GCA_031268385.1 Treponema sp.
TTCCTTTTATATAAACAGTGTCTGTCCATAATGTAGACACATTATGGACAGACTTCCCTGAAAAACGCATTTTCGCAGCCTTTAGGCGAGAAAATGCAAGGTCTGGCCGCAAAGTAACCGACTTTGTGGACAGACACTAATTAAGCATACAGGAGTAACGTGATGAAAAAATTCATGAATGATCCCGCCAATTTTGTAAAGGAAATGATCGAAGGCGTTTATCTTGCGAACAAGGATAAACTCAAATGGGTTCCGCAGTACAATATTCTGTATCGCGCCGATATGCCAAAGGACAAGGTTCTCATTATGCAGGGGTCAGGTTCGGGACATGAGCCGGCGCATATCATGTGTGTAGGCAAAGGTTTTCTTGACGCCGCCTGTCCGGGGAATGTTTTTGCCGCGCCTCCCATGGATTATGTGTATGAATGTACGAAGATCCTCAGAAACGGCAAAGGCGTTCTCCACCTCATTAACAACTACCAGGGAGACCGCATGTCCTGGGATATGGCCAGGGAAATGGCCGAAGCCGACGGCATCAAAATCGGCGTGGTGATTATTGACGATGATGTTTCGGTTAACAACAGCACGTATACCGTCGGCCGCCGGGGCGTGGCGGGCAATTTCTTTATCATCAAGGCGGTAGGCGCCGCGGCCGAAAAAGGCGCAAGCCTTGAGGAATTGGTCGAACTGGGCAAGAAAGTGGTCGGCCGGACCCGCAGCATGGGGATAGCTCTTACGTCCTGTGTTCCCCCCGCCAAAGGAACGCCGATTTTTGAAATTGGCCCGGACGAGATGGAAGTCGGCATCGGTATTCATGGCGAACCGGGCCGCCGCCGGGAAAAGATCAAGAGCGCGAAAGACATTGTGGAAGAGGTGTTTACGGCCATCTACAGCGATATTCCTTACGAGAAGGGCGACAGAGTCGCGGTGATGGTTAACGGCCTTGGCGGTACCCCAATCAGTGAACTCTACCTTCTCTACAGGGAAGCCGCCAAAAAGTGCGAAGAAAAAGGCCTTGATATAGTAAAGAACTATGTGGGCAACTACTGTACTTCTCTGGATATGGCCGGGTTTTCTCTGACACTGGTCAAACTGGACAATGAGATTGAAGCTCTCCTCAATGCCCCGGCGGAAATTCCGGTTCGGGTGTTTTAATTAAAGACCGGCTGTACGCCCGCCGTACAGCCGGGGTTGTTTTTACAGGGGAAAAAATGAAAATTGCCATTGGCTGCGATCCCAACGCGGCGGATCTGAAAAATATTCTTATCCCGTTTCTCGGAAAACTTGGTCATGATGTAAAGGATTATGGCAGTGACGATCCTGTTTACGCGAATGTGGCTTTTGTGCTGGGGAAGGATGTTGCCGGAGGTGTTTGTGATCGCGGAATACTTATCTGCGGTACGGGCATCGGTGTTTCCATCGCCGCGAACAAGGTCAAGGGCGTTTACGCAGCCTGCGTCAATAACGTGTATCAGGCGCAACGGGCGACTCTGAGCAACAACGCGAACATCATCACTCTGGGGTCCCAGGTGACCGGCGCCGAACTTGCCAAGTGTCTGGTAGAGACCTACCTGGCAAACGCCTTTGATCCTTCATCCCGTTCGGCTCCCAAGGTGGAACGAATCGTGGAATATGAGAAAGGAGAATAGTTCTTCCCATGGACAGTAATATTGTTCGTACCCTGGAGTATACCGCCGCGAATTGCAGGCGTAATGTACTTGGAATGATTGAAGCGGGACATGCCGGTCATATGGGCGGCGCTCTTTCCTGTATCGATATTATTACGGTTCTTTATTTTCATTTCATGAAAATAGATCCTTCAAACCCGAAATTGCCCGGCAGGGACAGATTCATCCTTTCCGCCGGACACAAGTGCATGGCTCAGTATGCTGTTCTCGCGGAACGGGGTTTCTTTGACAAGAGCATTCTGAATACATACGGTTCTCTCAATACCAGGCTTCCCGGTCATCCTGATATGCACAAACTTCCGGGTATTGAGGCGAATACAGGCGCGCTTGGTCATGGTCTTTCCATAGGCCTTGGTATGGCTTTGGGGCTCAGGCTTGACAAATTGACATCCAGGGTCTTTGTGCTCATGGGGGACGGAGAGCTTGCCGAAGGCTCCAATTGGGAAGCGGCACAGGCCGCGGCGCATCACAAGGCGGATAATCTGGTTTTGTTTGTAGATTGTAACGGTCTTCAGATTTCGGGGAAAACCACGGATATTATGAACACGGAACCTGTAGGGGATCGTTTTTCCGCGTTCGGATGGTCTGTCACCGAAATTGACGGCAACTGCATTCCCCGGATAGCCGAAGTTTTGGAAAAAATACCTTTTACTCCGGGAAAACCCAGTCTGATTGTTGCCCGCACGGTAAAAGCCAAAGGGATTTCCTTTGCCGAGGGCGGAGTCAAATACCATTACTGGAAACCGGCCAGGGAAGAGCTTGACAGGGCCATTTCAGAAATTGACAGGATAATTGAAGAGGTTAAACCATGAGTGTCCAGGAAACAAGGGATCCCCGCAAGGAATTTGGCGCGGCGGTAATATCGGCCGCCAGGATCAATTCCCGGATCGTGGTTTTGTCCGCCGATTCGGGGGGCAGCTCCGGATTGGGAGATTTCATCAAGAATTGGCCCGAAAGATATTTTGAATTTGGCATTATGGAACAGGGCGTTGTCGGAGTCGCGTCGGGAATGGCGACAACGGGAAAAATTCCTGTTTTTTGCGCTATCGCGCCTTTTGTAACATCCCGTCCTTTTGAAATGGTCCGCAATGATGTTGGCTATATGAAACAGAACGTAAAGATCGTCGGCAGGAACGGCGGAATCACCTATTCGGATTTGGGATCTACCCATCACTCGCTTGAGGATTTTGCCATCATGCGCATGATTCCCGGCATGACTGTGATTTGTCCCCAGGATCCCAATGAAATAAAGAACAGCGTCGCCGCCATGATCGAATATGACGGGCCCGTATATATGCGCATCGGCAACGAGCCAATTCCTGTTTTTACCGGTAACAAGCCTTTTACCATCGGGAAGGCCGAAATTTACCGTGAAGGCGGGGATGTATCTATCATCAGTACAGGCACTCTTACGGCGGTTGTCATTGAGGCCGCCGGGGTTCTGGCGGAAAAAGGAATACATGCCAGTGTTATAGGCATGCCGACAATTTGTCCGCTGGACGAACATGCTGTCTATGAAGCGGCAAAAAAGACCGGGCGTATTGTTACCGTGGAGGAACATTATGTTTCAGGCGGGTTGGGTTCCATGGTCTGTGAGTTTTGCTCGATGAATATACCGGTGCCGGTAAAAATGCTGGGTATTCCCAAATCTTACGCCGGCGCCGGTCCGTACAGGGAGCTTTTGGCCTCTTACAATCTGGACCGGGACGGCATTGTCCGGTCGGTGATGGACCTGCAAAGGAGTATAAGAAATCATGAATCGTGATTACCGCAACATGACGCAGGAAACAATTTTTACAAGGAAACGGGATCCCTTTCCGGACCGTTTCAGGGACAAGGTCGCGATTGTAACCGGAGGCAGTACGGGTATAGGCAAAGGGATCGTGGAAGAGCTGTGCCGGGAAGGAGCCAAAGTAACTTTTACCGGAAGAACCGAGGCTACGGGAAAAGAAACCGAGGATGAACTCAAGAATGCCGGGCATGATGTTTTCTTTGTTTCCGGCGACATGATAAAAGAAGACTTCTGCAAAGAAGTGGTGGACAAGACGGTGCGGAAATGGGGCAGGATAAATTACCTTGTAAATAACGCTTACAGGTTTATAGACAAAGGCAGGGACGCTACCGAACAGGATTGGTACAATGTGCTCTTTACAGGGCCAGTTGCCTATGCGCGGATGATGGCAAATTGTACGCCTCACATGATCAATGAAGGCGGGGGAGCAATAGTGAACATCTCCAGTATATCCGCTCATATAGCCCAGCCGAACCGGTGGACGTATAATGCCTCCAAGGGGGCGGTTCATGTGCTTACCATGTGTGCGGCCATTGATCTGGCGCCTCTCAATATACGCGTAAATGAGGTAAGCCCCGGTACCATTTGGACCCGTGAAACGCTTCGGGGTGTCTGGGACGCGCCGCCTGATGTCCGCGAGGCTTTTTTTGGGGAAATGAACCGCCGGCAGATGATGCAGCGGTGCGGTGAACCTGTTGAGACGGCGGGCGCGGTGCTGTTTTTTTTGTCCGGGGACGCGTCTTTCATAACAGGGCATGAACTCCTGGTAGACGGCGGTTTTGTAAATATGGGACAGCAGGGTATCAAGGAAACCGCCCTTGTCCAGGACGCGGAAAGCAAATCAAAGACTGAACAAGGCGGGGTTAAATGAAAATATCGATTCTTGGCGCCGGTGCGATGGGCTGCATGACGGCGGGTTTTTTGGTCAAGTGTCATGATGTCACACTCGTTGATATATGGAAAGAACATATAGACGCGATAAACAAAAACGGACTTCGTATCCGTTTTCAGGGAGAGGAAACTCTCGTGTACCCGAAGGCCACGATTGATCCAAATGACGCGAAAGACGCCGATCTGGTAATAGTGTTCGTCAAATCAATACAGACCGCCCTGGCGCTGGAGAAAAACAGCGTTCTTTTGGGCGCCGGCACGCTGGTTTTGTCGCTGCAAAACGGGTATGGAAACGATCAGGATATCATGAAGTTTGTACCCAGGAACAATATTATTATGGGAACAACAGACAGGGCCGCTTCGGTGCTTGGTCCTGGATTCGTGAACAACAGCGGCGGCCGGTATATACATATAGGGCCGCTTGGCGAAGACATGTCGGGCGCGGAAAAAACGGCGGCGGCCTTTAGGGAATGCGGACTTGATACCGACGTATACGATAACAGGCGTGTCACCGAAATGATATGGGACAAGTTGATAATCAACTGTGCCAACAACGCTCTTGCGGCCCTGCTTGACATAAATACGCCGCGGCTCCTCGAGGAACATCTGTCAGACTCTTTTAAAATTCTTCTTCATGAGGCGGTCAATGTTGCCAGGGCGTATGGCCTTCCGTTTGAGGAAAGCGTTTATGTCGAAAAGAATACCGTGCTCTTGAAGTCGCTTTCCAAAGAGGCCCGAACATCAATGTGGCAGGATGTCAATAAAAAGAGGCGGACCGAAATAGACAGAATGAACGGCGCGATAGTACGGATGGGACGTGAAAAAGGAATTCCGGCGCCCTGCAGCGAGTTTGTAGTTCATTTGATACACGCAATGGAGAATAAATATGTTTGACAAGGGAGGATCAGGTAAATGAAAGACGCCGAACTGTTTTACGCGGCCAAAGACAAGGTGGGTGAAGGGCCTAACTGGAATTCGGAAACCGGAAAATTGTACTGGGTTGATATTTCGGGCAGGCGGATACATATTTTCGATCCCGCAACGAAAACCGACGACCTCGTATCAACTGATGATATTGTGGCGGCTATGGCTTTCGACAAATCAGGAAAGATTGTGGCGGCTTTGTCGAACCGGCTGGTGCGGATAGATCCTGAAACCAGGTCGGTTTCCCCGCTGTATACAATCGATTCTATTCCCGGCAATGCCCGCATTAACGACGGCAAGTGTGATGCCGCCGGAAGATTCTGGCTTGGAACGATGGACCTTGACGAGAAAGAGAAAACAGGAAGTCTTTACAGTGTTTCGCCCGATTTGACGTGTAAAAAAGTACTGGACGGCCTTGTCATAGGCAACGGAATGGCCTGGACCGCGGATAACAAAACAATGTACTACATTGATTCACCGACACTCGAAATATGGGCGTTCGATTTTGATCTTGCAAAGGGAGAATTGAGCGGCAAAAGAACTGTTATAAAATACGGGCAGGGAGAAGGCATGCCTGATGGAATGACTATCGATACGGAAGGCATGCTCTGGATTGCCCAGTTCCGGGGCGCGCAAGTTTCGCGCTGGAACCCTCGTACAGGAAAGCGGATAGCCTCATATCCTGTTCCGACATATAACACTACCAGTTGTTGTTTTGGCGGAAAAAATTTTGATGAACTGTTCATCACTTCCGCCAGCGTACTGATGGAAGGCGCCGGTGAATCACAGCGCGCCTGCGCCGGTTCACTGTTCCATCTGTATCCCGGCGTTACGGGAACGGAAGCCTTCCGCTTTGGCGGGTGATATAAACGTTTTTGATTGGAAGCAATCCATCCCCAGGGACCCGTCTGCGCGGGCGGGCGTTGGGGACGGGCGTTTTAACGGCGGCGCTTCACATGACGTTTCTGTTACGCGACATACCGGTCTTTACACTGTTTATTGTCTCTATTGTTTTGACAATGCAAGCCGTTAAATCTTTTTCTATATCGGATTGCCAAACAGCTTGACGTTTTTTCGGTAACGTACGCCCCATTTCCATAATGCCTTCCGAAAAAAAACCTCGGGTTTTGTGTCCTGATACCCCCGGTTATGATTTTCAGAAACAATGGCGCGTGTTACGCAAAAACGCCATTGACTCTATGTTAACGGCCTGATTTCCCAATTGGGACCGTATATTGCCGGAGGCGAACCGTATTCAATCATTTTTTTGTTTTCTTCATGGGCAACCATCCATTTGTTTCGGGAGTGTAAAGCAGGATCGTGTTTTTCGGCGGCGGCATCCAACGGATAATTGGTGCCTCTGGGAAGTATCACAAGACAGTTAAACCCTTCCCGTACCTCACAGGGGGCAAGGTGCATTGTAGTTGAATAAATCTCTATAACCTGACCTGCTTCCACAAAAAACGCCTCTACTTTGTAACTGTCCAGCCGTCCGTTTTCCATGTCTCTTAAATCTCCCAGCATGACTACTAACGGAGATGCCGCGATGGTCACTTCGGTACAATTGTGCCATTCCAGCCCGTTCATATAATGGTTGTGGCCCCAGCAGACTCCTATTTCCCCGTCCATCTGACCGAGAATTTCATTCCGCAACGTTGCCGCTTCAGGATGAATTTCAAGGGCGTCAAGGCTCCTGATATATCCGTCACCAGGAAGAGAAACGGGAAAGGCTTCAAGCGATGTCTCAATGAGACCGGGAAATTTTGCTTTATGCAGTACGCCGTACCTGGCAAATTTGCCGCTTTCAACCGTATTGATAACAATGTGAGTGTTAAGCCGCCGCAATTCTTCCAACAAATTGATCATTTCGCGTTCCTTTAAATAATTCATGTTACGCGGCCCAAGAAATTTAACCACCAACCACACGAAAAACACGAACTTTTGTCAGAAATTCCAGCTTTATTCGTGATGTTGGTGTGGTCCGTGGTAAATTCTCTTTTCATTTCCAAAGCCTTGCGTAAGGTGAGTTAATAATAACACATTTTCCTGAAAGCGTGTCAAGTTGGTCCGCCAGGGCCGCAAGATTAAAAAAACAGCAGTTTCCCCTGTTCAAACGCGGATTTGCAGGTATAGGCGATTTTGGAAACCCTGGTTCCGTCATACACCGTTACCGCCGGTTTGCGACCCGTGACAATACAGTCCACGAATTCCTGTACTTCGTTCACATAGGCGGTTCCAAAACGCTCAAGAAAATTTTCGGAACATTCCCTTCTGACCCCGTGGGCGTCAAGAACTTCCACCAGATTTTTTTGGGGCACCGAGGCGATTCTGAGTGTCCCCCTGGTGCCGACAATTTCGGTTTCCACATTGTACCCGTGGGGCGCGGTACGGCCGGCGAACAGAAATACCATGGCGTCATTTTTGAATTTCATCAGGCAGGATACATTATCCCCGTCCTGGTACCGGGCAAATTCAGAATGGGCGTAACAGCCGCCAATGGCATAGACCGATTCTGGTTCCGATCCGGTAAACCACCGGGCCAGGTCTATGTCGTGAACGGCCATGTCCAGAAATTGTCCCCCGCTGTGGGGGGCAAAGGCTATGGCGCCGTCAATAAATTTTTCCGGGTCCTGGCTGTAAGACCGGAACAGTACGGGCCTGCCGATAACACCTGCGGCCACCTTGTCGTGGGCATAGCGGTACGATTCGTCAAAACGCCGCATGAATCCCAGCATGAACACCAGATCCGGATGGGCTTCCACAGCCTTTTCCGCTTCCCTGCATTCGGCCACCGTAACTCCCAGGGGCTTTTCGGAAAACACATGCTTCCCCGCGGCCAGGGCCGCGGCTGTCTGCCCGGTATGCAGGGCCGAAGGGGACGCCAGAACCACCGCGTCCACATCGCCGCAGCGCAGCATGTCCTCAAAAGAAGTAAACCGGTGTTTGACATTCAGCCTGCCGGCGGTTTCTTCCAGTTTCGCGGCGTCCACATCGCAGAGGGCCGCAAGTTCGGCGTTGCGAATTTTACCGGCGATATTCTCCGCGTGACGGATTCCCAGCCGCCCCAGACCCAGGGAACCAATTCGTATACCACTCATAGTAATCCTTCCCGGTTTTGTACGCCGCGTTATGTGCGGACGTTTTCAACAAGAATTATTGAATACGCCTTTCCGGCCTTTCAGACTTCAAAGCCGTCTACGATTTTTGAAATTGAGCCAATCGAGGTCTGGTTGGCCAGGGCCAGTTGGGCAATTTCCCGCGCGCCCGAGTTGACGGTTTGTATGTCGTCCGCCATTTGGGAAACGCTGCCGGCTATTTCCCTGGCCTGATTCTGTAGGGAGCCGATTTCCCGCAGCATGGATTCGTTGCCTTCGTTCATCTCCCGCGAACCGGTGCTGACCTTGGCCGCCATCTCGTTCATCACATTAAGGGCCTCCATGACCTGCCCGGCCCCTTCTTTCTGTTCCCTGATGGCGTTATCCACTTCCTGTACCAGTTTTCCCGTTTCGTTTACCCTGGCGGAAACCTGGGCGAAGGATTGTTCCGAGGCTTTGGCGTTTTTGACGATGTGATTGATGGTCTCCACAATCTGTTTCAGTTCGGCGCCTATCTTCTGGGATTCGCCTGAAGAATTGACCGCCAGTTTCCGTATTTCGTCGGCGACTACCGAGAAGCCCCGCCCCGCGTCGCCCGCGGGGGCCGCCTCAATGGCGGCGTTCATGGCCAGGAGGTTTGTCTGGGCGGCGATGGTGGCGATGATCCGGTTCGCCTCCTGCAGGGCCTGGGACTGGCCCACGATTTCGTTGATTTTGACCCCGCTTTCCCGCTGTATCGCGCTCCCCGCCGCCGCCGCGTCGTCCACGGTCTTGAACTGGAGGGCCATTTTTTCCGTAACTCCGCCGATGGAGGCGATGTTCCCCGTCATTTCCTCCACCGCCGAGGATGCCTGGCCCATGCTGGCCGCCTGGGTGTTTATGGCGTTGTCGAGAGATTCGATGTTTTTGGCTATCTGGTGTACCGCCGTGGAGGCTTCCACCACGCTTTGCGTCTGCTCTTCGGTTTTCGAGCGGACCTGCTCTACCATCTGGAAAACATGCTCCAGGGACGATGCCATGCCCGAGGCGTTCTCCTCAAGTTTAAGGCCGGACGCGGAAAGCTCCCCCTGGCCGCCCTTGATATCCCGCATCCCGGCTTCCATGTTTTCACAAAAACTGTTAACCATTCCCGCTATGGTTCCCACTTCGTCAACGGAACAGATAAAAATGCGCCGGGTCAGATCCTTCTTCTCGGAGGACAGATTTTCAAACTGCATGATAACCGAATCAAACAAACTGGAAGTACTTTTTTTCAGGGCGAAAGCCAGGATAAATATGACAAGCGCGTAAAAGGCGATAAAGGCTATCATGACGATCCAGTCTTCCCTGCCCATGGCAAGAAGATCTCCCCCCGCCCGTGTAATGGTAAGGAGGGTAATGGAGAAGTTGTAGAGTATCGATACAAGGGCCACCACGACGGGGATGATCAGCATTTTGACGCTCTGCCGTCCTTCCCGCAGATCCCGCGGATACCCGGTAAGTTCGCAGGCAATAAGCGCTTTTGACACCAGCCGGTCGGTCAATACATACACAAAGGTTCCCACAAGAAGCCCCAGTGAGAGGCACACGAGGTAAAGGGGCATTCCCGTCCTTTGTGGAATCCCGACGGCGGGCCCCTGGACAAAGAGTCCCGCCAAAAGGGCGTTTTCCAGTACCGTGAGAAGGGCGATCATTTTAAGCGGAACGGCGCCGATTTTTTTCAGGGCCGCGCGGCAGGCATCCTCCCCGGTTTTGAAATTGGCGGAATCAAAAAGGCGGACGCTTCTTCCCATGAGGAGGCTTGCCAGGACGACATAAGCCAGGCCGGGAAGAGCGGCCCTCGGCAGCATGGTGGAAAGGGAAACCTGGGGATCCCGGAACAGGAACAGGAGGATGAAAACCACAGCCGCGTTAATGATATTGCCGGTAAAAATGACGGTAAAAAAATCACGTTGTTTGTTCAAAACTTGCTCCCCCATAATGAAATTGATTGGAAGTGATGGTCCATAACCCGTCGAACTTTCGGTTCGCGTCTGCTCCCGGGTTCTTCATTGGACTTGTTTAGTAACCCGGTTGGTTACTGGCTAACCTTCGGTTAGCTTGCAAGTCTTGCGATTTTTACAAAATCGCGTTTTGAAGCGGAATTTGTTCAATAACTGAAGTTATTGA
>JAIRXH010000198.1 GCA_031268385.1 Treponema sp.
CAGGCTGTTGAAAAAGTGGATTTTTAACACTAGTCGTGTCAAAAATCCCGATTAAACGCCTGTTTTGGCAGGCTGCAAGGTAGAAAATTCGCAGTTTCACCGCGAATTTTCTTTATTTCAACAGCCTGCTAAAAACGTTAGCGCGTGGCGTCCGTTTCCGCCTGAATCAATTCGGCATAACGCTGAGGCGTAAGCGTCCCGATCAAAAGTTCCTGCGTGTTTGAATAAAACGCGTCAACAATCTGGGGGTTAAGCTGCACGTCGAACACGGGCGCGTACTGCGATTCATTGTTCAGGGCAAGCAGTTCCCTGTACAGGGGAGAGAGCCTGCTTTCATCAACGCCGCTTGCCTTTGATGAGGGAAGCCCGCTGTTTGTGACAACGATGTTGGCATAGTCGGAACCGGTGACATACTGAACAAGCCGGGCCATCGCGTTCCGTTTGTCCGCGGTGTCATTCTGCCGTTTGGTAGTCACATATCCCCAGCCGGCCGCCGCCTGATTGATCTTCGCATATTTGGCGCCGCCCCCGCCCATGGATTCGGGGATCATGGGGAACTGGGCAATCTTCGTCGCGGCAAGCACATCGGCGGGCATTTCATTGACAAACGTACCAACGCCCCAGAATCCGTCCACCATCATAGCGGCCCGCTTGTTGTAATACACGGTATACATCTGATGCTGATCGATGGAATTGATGTCGGTGTTAAAATAGCCTTTCTTTGCCATATCCTGCAGCAGTGTTGCGGCGGCGACAAACGGCCTGTCTGTAAATTTGGCGCCCCTGTTTTCCCTGAGGTTGTAATACCAGTCTACGCCGGTAAACCGGTACACGATGGTGTTAAAAAGAAGAGAAGGAACAAGCCAGTTAGCCTTGTTGCCCTGGACAATGGGAATATAGCCTTTGGCCCTGATCTTGTCCATCGCGATAACAAAGGACTCCCAGTCTTTCGGAAATTCGGTGATGCCGCATTCCCTGAAAATATCGGCGTTGTAGAAGATGTTGTGGTTGTTTCCCATCTGCATGGGCATGGCATAAGCGATGTTTTTGTAGATAAAGTCCTCAAAGACGCCGCCCTTGAAACCCGCTTCCCAGCCGGGAATCAGATCCATCACCTCTTTGGCGGTATAGATCACCCCGTCATCGGCAAGCTGGGGGATCATGGTTCCTTTGACCTCGTAGACATCGGGATATTCACCTGCGGCGACATAGGTTTTCATCTTGGTTTCGTATTCGTCGTGGGGAATCGATTCATAGGTTACCTTGACGGAAGGGAAATCCTTTGCGAATTTGTCTGTCATCGCGTAGAAAGCCATGCTGTTGGCATCGGCCGTAGGATTTGTGAACATCGAAAGGAAGGATATGCTTCCTCCCGCGTTATCCCTGCCACTCCCGGCAAAAACAGATGATGCGGTCAACAGGACCAGCAGAACAATCAATGCTTTTTTCATTTTCAGCTCCTTGAAGGAAAAGAATGACTTTGCAGAGAACCTCTGCGTATAGATTTGTTAACGTTAACATCACTTTGGATCATCTGTCAACATATTTTTTTATTTTTCGCATTTTTTTGTTTTTTATGTATATAATGAAGGAAAATGCCAAATATATTGACAAATATATCATGTTAACGATATTATGCATCATAAAATCTTTTCAGACCCCGAGGTTTGAAATCGGCTCGGCCGGCGACAAGCCGAAGATTCGCGCTGTCGCACAAGTCCAACGGTTCCTGCTGACCATTCCCGGCGCCATGCTGTAATATGGGAGACAGGTTCAGGCAAAACGGCATATGGCCGGTTCAGGTAGTCCTGCCAGGAGGAAACAGGTGTCCAATACCCGCATACAGGATGTCGCGGCTCATGCAGGCGTCTCCCTGGCTACCATTACCAGGGTGGTCAACAACCGTGAACACGTCGCCCCGGAAACGAGGGAACGGGTCAGACAGTCGATCAAGACTCTGGGCTATGTGCCGAACCGCATGGCAAAGGCACTCAAGAGCAGCCGTACCGGCATCATAGGGAATGTGATGCCCCTTGTCATAGGGAGCTTTGTCAACACGAAGATAAGCCGGTCGCTGCGGGACGCCGCAGCTCCCTACGATCTCCAGATACTTCCCATGTATGCCGAACCGGATCCCGGCCGCGAAGAAAACCTCCTCAGGGAGCTTATAGGCCGCATGGTAGAGGGCATCATCTTTACCAATTCCGTCGCGGCCAGCAGGGACATGATAAAAGAGGTAATCAGCAACAACATTCCCGTGATCATGGTGGAACGGCCCATGTCCATAGGCGGCGTTGACAAGGTGGAGTGGGACAACATCGCCGGTTCACGGCACGCCGCGGAGCATTTCATCAGGTATGGACACAGCATTCTGGGCTTCATGGGCAGAATGTTTGGCCCCGAGCCCGACGAGCAGGAACGTTTCGATGGTTTCAGGTCCTGCCTTGGCGGAAGCGGCATTACACTGGATACCAGGCACATACAGATGACGGAAGAATATACGGTAGAATGCGGCTACAATGCGATGAAGCGTATCGTCGAGCAGAAGACAAGGCCGACGGGCTGTTACATTACTTCCGACACCCTGCTTTCAGGCGCCCTGCAGTACCTGTACGAGTCGGGTCTCAAGGTTCCCCGTGATCTTTCCATTGTGAGCCACGACGACACCTTCTCCGCAATGTGTAGTCCGCCCATTACCACCATTGCGATTCCCTTTGACGAGCTTGGCAAGACCGCCGTGTCGATGTTCTGGGAACGAAGAGAGAAAAACCGTCGTTTCGACAAGTCGGTAAAAATCAGCCCATATCTCATAGACCGGGGTTCGGTGCTGGATCTTTCGGGAATAGACCGCTTGTCCCTGAATAAACGCATGCGGGCTTAATATCCTGCATGGCTGCGGGTTCAAGTTCCGCCGCGCAGGGCGTTTGTTTTCCTGCTTACCGAAATGCCTCATTTAGAAATGTTACCGAAAGGAATGGAGTTTTGCGGCCCTTCGCGCCGCCTTTGGAGTTTTCGCACCGCGAAAACTCCCCAGCCCAAAACCGCAGGTTTTGGGCACGCGCCCTTCGCGCGGCCCTTGGAGTTTTCGCACCGCGAAAACTCCCCAGCCGAAGCCAAAGCGCCAGCTTTGGCTTCGGCCCTTGTTTTTCCCCCTGTTTTCATACATACTGATGACGGCCGATTCCGCCGGGTTCCGTCCGGGAATCGTCACAAAAGGAAAATTCCGGAGAACTTACGTATGCGGAAATTTTCTGGAAATTCCCCAAACAAGGATGTAATATGTCAGGACCGGTTTTGGTGGTTCTCGCGGCGGGCATGGGCAGCCGTTACGGCGGTCTCAAGCAGATTGACCGTATAGGAAAAAACGGGGAAGTGCTGCTGGACTATTCGGTGTATGACGCCATGAGGAATGGTTTTGAAAAAGTGGTGTTTATTATACGCCACGACATCGAAGAGGATTTCAGGGAACTGGTGCTTTCCCGCATGGGAAAGCGGGTAAGGTATGAACTCGCGTTTCAGGATCTTGACACGATCATCCCCCCGGATATTTTTACAGAGGCGCGGAAACTGGGCCGTACAAAACCCTGGGGAACCGCCCACGCGCTCCTCTGCGCGGCCGCCGCCATTGACGGCCCCTTTACGGTGCTTAACGCCGACGATTTTTACGGGTACGAGGCGTACCGGATCATGGGCGCGTACCTCACAAGCATTGCCGGCAGCCCGGACGCGGACGGCGCCATTGTGCCCTATGAACTGCAAAAAACCTTAAGCCCGCAGGGAACGGTAACACGAGGTGTCTGTGAAATAAGGGACGGCTATCTTGCCTCGGTGGAAGAACTCACCGCCATCGAAAAAAGGGACGGCGTTGTTTTTAACACGGGTCCTGACGGAACAAGGCGGGAACTTGCCGCCCGCATGCCGGTATCCATGAACTTCTGGGGTTTTCCGGCAAGCGTGCTTCCCCATTTTCAAAAGTACTTCGACAATTTCCTTGCCGGTTTTGCCCGCGACATGAAGGGGAACATCAAAAGCGAATGTTACATTCCCAGGGCGGCGGACTGGCTTGTCAGGGAAAACATCATCAGAATAAAGGCGCTCGAAGCCGATTCCGTCTGGTTCGGCGTAACCTACCGGGAAGACAGGGAAGCGGCGGTACAACGTATCGAGGCGCTTGCCAGAGAGGGCGTGTACCCCCCCAGGCTGTGGGAATAAGATTCGGCGCGGCGGATAACCGGGGGCGCCCTCAACACGAACAAAGAAACCGCGGAAACATGACGCGGAATAATGGAGGTCATCATGGTCAGGAAAGGCGAAGCCTATGTACTGGGGCTTGATTATGGTTCCGATTCCTGCCGGGCGGTGCTTATAGACGCCGCCGACGGCAGCGAAGCCGGCGTTTCGGTGATGAATTATCCCCGCTGGACAAAGGGGCTTTACTGCGACGCCCTGGCCAACCGGTTCCGCCAGCACCCGCGGGATTACATCGACGTGCTTGAAGGAACGGTGCGTGAAGCGGCGGCCCAGGCGGGAGGGGACATTGCCGCGAAAGTAAAGGGAATAGCCATAGACACCACCGGTTCCACGCCCTGCGCGGTGGACGCTTCAGGAACGCCGCTGGCGCTCCTGGATGAATTTGCCGAAAACCCCTCGGCCATGTTCATCCTCTGGAAGGATCACACCGCGGTCGCCCAGGCGGCGCGGATCAACAAACTGGCCAAAAGCTGGGGCGGAACGGACTTTACCCAATATGAAGGGGGCATCTACTCAACCGAATGGTTCTGGTCCAAAATACTGGGGATCTTTGCCGAAGATCCAAAGGTGGCCGCCCTGGCCGCTTCCTTCATGGAACACTGCGACTGGATGACCGCCCTCCTTACCGGGGCAAAGGATCTTCCCTCAATCAAAAGAAGCCGCTGCGCCATGGGACACAAGGCCATGTGGCACCGGAGCTACGCCGATTCGCCTGGCGGCGGCAAAAACTCAGGCGGATACCCCCACGCGGACTTCCTTTCGCGCCTTGATCCCCGGCTCCTTCCCATACGGGAAAGCCTTGGGACCGAAACATACACAAGCGACACATCCGCGGGTCCCCTTAGCGCCGAATGGGCGGAGCGGCTCGGCATTCCCCAGGGCATTCCCGTGGCGATGGGCGCCTACGACGCCCACATGGGAGCCGTCGGCGGCGGGGTGCGTCCCGGCTGGCTCATACGGGTCATGGGAACGTCCACCTGCGATGTCATCGTGGCGCCGTATGCCTCCGGGACCGAAAAACTTGTCAGGGGAATCTGCGGCCAGGTTGACGGATCGGTGGTGCCCGGCATGACAGGCTACGAGGCAGGGCAGTCCAGTTTCGGCGACGTGTACGCCTGGTTCAGGGGGCTTTTGTCCTGGCCGCTGGAAGAGCTTTTCCTGGGGGAAGGGGTCCCCGGCCTTGAAGGACTTGACCGCGCCGCCCGCGAAAAGATCGTCCTTGCCGTCTCGAAAAAAATCATCCCCGAACTTGAAAAGGCGGCGGCCCTCATAGAGCCCGGTTCAAGCGGCGTCCTCGCCCTTGACTGGCTTAACGGCAGGCGCACGCCCGACGCGAACCCGCTCCTCAAAGGGGCCATCGCCGGCCTGACGCTGGGATCCGACGCGCCCCGCGTGTACCGCGCCCTGGCCGAAGCCACCGCGTTCGGCGCGCGGGCCATCGCGGAGCGCTTCCGCGAGGAAGGGGTCGTCATAGAGGGGATCATCGGCGTCGGCGGGGTCGCCAGAAAATCACCCTTTGTCATGCAGATCCTCGCCGATGTCATCAACATGCCCATTCACATCCCCGCGGGGGATCAGAGCGTCGCCCTTGGAGCGGCCATGTTCGCCGCGGTCGCCGCGGGGCTCTACCCTGACATTCCGGCGGCCCAAAAGCAGCTGTGCACGCCCACCGAATTCACCTACAACCCCAATCCCGCTTTCGTTCCGGTGTACGAAAGGCTCTACCGGGAGTACAAAAAACTCGGCGCCTTCGTGGAACAGAAGGCCTCCTTCGTGGAACAGAAGGCAGGCGAATAAAGGGCGGTCCGGGAAGCCGCAAACGCAGTTTGCACACCAACTTTTCGGACAGCCCCATAAATCCCCCCAACCGGGGGGAAATTTCGGAACAGAAGGAGCGACATCGTATGGACAACTACCAAAGCATCAGGGAAGAGGCCTTTGAGGCGAACCTTGAAATACCCAAACGAAACCTCGCCATCTACACCTGGGGGAATGTGTCGGCCTTTGATCCCGAAAGGGGCGTATTCGCCATCAAGCCCTCCGGCGTCGACTATGAGAGGCTCACCCCTTCTTCCATGGTCGTGGTGGATCTGGACGGAAAGATAGTCGACGGAACGCTTAACCCGTCGTCGGACACCGAAACCCACCGTATCCTCTACCGCGCGTTTTCAGGCGGCGTCATCCGGGGCATTACCCACACCCATTCACCCTACGCCACCTCGTGGGCCCAGGCGCGAAGGCCCGTGCCGGTCTTCGGGACCACCCACGCCGATTACGCGGCCGAGTCCATTCCCTGTACCGCGTATGTGAGCGAAGAAGCGGTGCACAACAACTATGAAAGGGAAACGGGAAACCTTATCGTCGAAACATTCCGCCGTGAAAAGAGGGACCTCCTTTCCATGCCCATGGCGCTTGTCGCCGGACACGGCCCCTTTACCTGGGGCGCAAGCGCCAGGGAGGCGGTGTACCACGCCGCGGTGCTGGAGGAGATCTGCAAAATAGGCGTCTTTACGCTGCTGCTCAATCCCGGCGCGGAAGCCCTTCCTCCCCACATCATACAGAAGCACTGGGAGCGCAAGCACGGCCCCGGCGCAAGCTACGGACAGCGCCCGTAAAGCGGCGGCGGCGCCTGCATGTACGTTCACATGCCGCGAAACGAGCGGGAAATTCAAGAATGTAACCACCAATACTTTATGATATTTTGAAAAAGGGGTAACTTATATCCGACGGGATATAGGGGCCGGCGCCGATTGGTTCGTGTAGTGAGGGAACGGTCAGGGGGAAACCCCTGGCAGACCTCGTCACCAATAATAATCACAACGGCGGCCGAAGAAAAGCATGAAGAACGGCGTTTCGGCGCGGTTACTTCGAATAGGATCTGGGTCTACCCCGAGCAGGGACCCCTTATTCCGCCAACTTTATTTGGCAAGGAGACGAAAATGGCAAGAGACTAAAAAGCTGGCGGAATTGGTGGTTTCTGCTTGACAAAATAACATAGGACCTCACCAACC
>JAIRXH010000017.1 GCA_031268385.1 Treponema sp.
TCATGCCGCGTCCGCCTGTGTTTGTTTCAAGCCGGCCTGGAACGATTTTGGGTGCGCCCACAACCATTTCAGGAGCGGAGGCTGTTCCAAAACGCCGGTTTTTGGAGCTTCCCTCTGCCGTTTTTTGCAAAAGAGCGTATGGTACGGACAAGATTTCAGACGAAAAGTTCGTGCAAGGCGCCGTATGCGGCGCTGTTCGTGTGGTCCCAGGTGATCTTCCTTCTTCGACTTTTTCGACTTCGCGGTACATTCCTCTTCCTTCCCTTCTTCCGTCCGTGAGGCCGGTGGTTTTTCTTCTTCTCTTTCATTCGTAAAACAAAGCGGGCGCCCCGCCAAATCCTGCTTGTCCGGCTTTTCCCCGTGAGGTATACTTTTGCCATGGGAAAGGAAAACGGAGAATCTATCGAGGAAAGAACGGCGTACCACTGGGCCGACGAGACCGCGCTCAAAATAATACGCGAAAAGGGCGAAAAGGACGTGTACACCTGCGCCGCGGGGATTACCCCGTCAGGCACGGTGCACATAGGCAATTTTCGCGAGATCATGTCGGTGGATCTGGTCGTGCGGGCGCTGCGGGATCAGGGCAGAAAGGTACGCTTCATCTATTCATGGGACGATTACGACGTGTTCCGCAAGATCCCCACCAACATGCCCAAACAGGAGGAGCTTGCACGGTACCTCCGCTTTCCCATTACCATGGTGCCCGACCCCTGGGAGCGCGATGAAAGCTACGCCAGGCATCACGAAGTTGACGTGGAAACCATGATGCCCGTCGTGGGGATATACCCCGAATACCTCTACCAGGCCGAAAGGTACCGCGCCTCGGTCTACGCGGGGGGAATCAGGCGGGCCCTTGAAAAGCGGGAAGAGCTGCGGAACATCCTGGACAGGTACCGCGACGAGGAGCACAAGATCCAGGGACCGTGGTGGCCGGTGAGCGTGTTCTGCCAGTCGTGCGGCAAGGATGAAACCGGCCTTGACGGGTGGGACGGCGAATGGGGCCTTTCCTACCACTGCGACGCCTGCGGCCAGGGCGGAACGGTGGACATACGCGCGGCAAAGGGGGTAAAGCTTAACTGGCGGGTGGACTGGCCCATGCGCTGGGAATACGAAAAGGTCGATTTCGAGCCGGCCGGCAAGGATCACCACAGCAGGGGCGGTTCCTTCGACACCGCCCGCCATATTTGCGGGGAAGTGTACGGCTGGGAGCCCCCGGTCACCTTCGCCTATGACTTTATCGGCATCAAGGGGCTTGGGGGAAAAATATCCAGTTCATCGGGTGTGGTAATCGATCTGAAGGATGTTCTTCGGGTGTATACCCCCGAAGTGGTCCGCTACCTCTTTGCCGGAACCAGACCCAACACCGAATTCACCATCTCCTTTGATCTTGACGTTATCAAAACCTACGAGGATTACGACAAGACCGAACGCATAGCATGGAAGATGGAGGAAGCCAAAGACGAGGCCGCGTACCGGCGCGAACGGCGCATCTACGAGCTTTCGAGGACCGCCGTTTCCCCGGAGGGGAAGACACTCATGCCCGGCGTCATGCCCTGGCAGGCGCCCTTCCGTCACCTGTGCAGTCTGGTCCAGATTGCAGACGGCGACACGGAGAAGACTATCGCCGCCCTGAAAAAATCCGCAGGGAAAAACGCGGCGGACGGGCCGGCGGAGGAGCAGATCCCCGCCCTCAGGGAGAGGATCCTCCGGGCGAAATACTGGGTGGAACACCACGCTCCCGGCGAGTTTCGTTTCAGCCTGCGGCCGCCGGGTGAACGGGCGGAACTGCCGGCCGATCTGGCCCTTGGCGTGCGGGCGCTGCGGGACACCGTTGCAGCGGACATTGAAAAGTTCCCCGACGACAAGTCGTGCGCAGGGGCGATCTACAAGGCGGCGGAAGAGGCGGGCCTTGAGGCAAAAGCCCTTTTCACGGCAGCCTACCAGGCGCTTATCGGCAGGGATCAGGGGCCCCGGCTTGCGGGCTTCCTCCGGTCAATCGGCCGGGAACGCCTTCTGCAAATTCTTTCGGCGTATTAAGGGAGAAAAAATATGATAATAAACACAGTTACCTTTACACTGTACATGGTCATTCTGATCTTTATCGGTATTTTCTTCTACAAAAAAACTTCAAGTCTGCCCGACTACTTTCTTGGCGGAAGGCGGCTTAACGCCCCGGTCGCCGCTCTTTCCGCCCATGCCAGCGACATGTCAGGCTGGCTCATACTCAGCTTTACCGGCGCCGTATACGCCTACGGAATGGGCCAAATATGGATAGCCGCGGGTCTTGCGCTGGGAACCATCTTCAACTGGAGCTTTGTCGCAAAACGGCTCCGCCGCTACACCATCATGGCGGGTTCCTCTATTACCATACCCGAATTTTTTGAAAACCGCTTCGGCGATTCCTCGCATCTGCTGCGTTTTGTTTCGGCGATCTTTATCATGATTTTTTTTACCGTCTACACCGCTTCGGGCTTTGTCGCCTGCGGCATACTTTTTTCGGCGGTATTCGGCATCGACTACCATATAGCCATGCTCATTGGCGCTGCCGTCATACTTGTCTATACCTTTCTGGGCGGATTCCGCGCGGTCTCCCTGACCGACTTCATCCATGATCTGATATTCCTTGCCGCCATAATCGGCGTTCCTGTTATCATGCTGCGCCTTGCGGGAGGGTTTGCCGGACTCGCGCACAACACCGGGCCCGGATTTTTCAACGTCATGCTGAATGAAACGGGAAAGCCGCTTTCGGCGGCGGCGGTTGTTTCGGGACTGTCCTGGGGGCTCGGCTACTTCGGCATGCCGCACATCCTCGTCCGTTTCATGGCGGTAAAAAGTGAAAAAGCGATACTGCCGGCGGCCGTTATTTCGAGTCTTGCCATCGTCATTTCCCTGGGGTTTGCCGCCCTTGCGGGCGCGGCGGGGGCCGCCTTTATTCCCGGCATCGACATGCCCGAATACATGTTCATAACGGCGATCCGTAAAATATTCATGAACGGTTCCCTTTTCCTGGCCATACCCGGAAGCATATTTTTATGCGGAGTTCTGGCGGCGATCATGTCAACGGCCGATTCCCAAATCATGGTAACGGCTTCGGCACTATCGAACGACATGTACCGGGGCCTTGTCCGTACCGAACATTCGGACAAGTATTTTCTCCGCTTCAGCCGCATCTCGGTCGCGGTCATTGCCTTCATCGCCTACATCATAGCGACGAACAGAGAGTCAAGCATCATGTCGCTGACCTCCATAGCCTGGTCGGGGTTCGGCTCCTGCTTCGGCGCGCTCATGCTGCTTTCCCTCTACTGGAAAAGGACCAATCTTCCGGGGGCCGCGGCGGGGATCATATCGGGGGGCTTTGCGGTAATGGTCTGGGAATACATGATCTGCATCCCCGGCGCTTCCGGCTGGACTACCCTGCGCGAAGCCACGGGGCTTTACTCCCTGGCGCCGGCCTTCGTCATTTCCCTTGTATGTATCATCACGGTAAGCCTTGCCACCAAAGAACCGCAGCGGGAAGTAACGGAGAAATTTGAACAGGCCGCCTCCCCGCCCATCTTTGAGGAATAGCGGAAAAGCCCCCGCGCGGACAAAAAAAACGGCCGGGGCGGAAAGCCCGGCCGGCGGAAAATTTACCTGATGTCGTATACGCTTCTGAGTTTCAGCGCGTCGGGCCTGCCGCTTATGATCTTCACCTTCTTTGTCCCCGCGTTCATGTCAAAGTAATTGTCGTCAAGGACAAGGTCTTCGTTTTTGTTGAGGATCTCGACGCTCTTCGCGTAGGAAGCCGCCTTTACGGTGATGACATCCCCGTCCACAGAGCAGGAAAGTTTCGGATCTGCCCAATGGAAGAACTTCGGGAGCGAAAAGATTACCGTTCCTTCGGAGACGATCTCCCTGCCGTCGTAAAGGTGATAGCTCACGTATTCATCATCGAGCCGTATGTCCCTGGCCTCTACCTTGTCGAGCCATACCGACGACAGCGCGGGAACTTTTACGGAGACCGTTTTTTCCTTCATGACTTTGGCGTCTCTGTCCCGCAGTTCCCATCGAACGGTGAATTTCCTGTCCGCCCTGGTTTCGTTTGCCACCGAAAGGCGGAAACTCTTTTCGATTTTTTCCTTTACCTGCGGCTGATGGTTCGCGTTGGGATTCTGGGTAAGGATGCCTTCCTCGTGACAGGAGATCATCACGGGCTGGAAGAAACGCTTCGCGTAATAGTGCAGGGCCTTCCAGCGGAAGAAATAGTCGATGGACGCCCAGGAAGCTACGGGCCAGATGTCGTTGAGCTGCCAGTAGACGGCCCCCATGCAGCGGCCGCGGTTCCGGCGGAAGTGCTCAACGCCGTATTTGATGGCCTCCGCCTGGAGGAGCTGGGAAGCGTAAAGCATGGTCCCGAATCCGTTCGGATACAGGAAGGTCTGGTACATATAGTTCATGATCTTCCCGTTTGCCGCGTTGTTCCGCTGGTGCCGTTCCATTACATAGGAAAAAACATTTCTGTCTTCCGGAAGCGTAAAGGCTTCCACGGTTTTAAGCGCGGGAAAGGACTGAAAGCCGAATTCCGACGCGTAGCGGAAGTAGTAGTTGCGGTAATCAGAAAAGGGCTTGTTTCCGTGCCATACATCCCAGTAATGCACGTCGCCCCGGTCCGGATCGTTTGGCTTGTCAAAGCTCCCCCCCGATGACGGGCTTGCCGGCCAGTAGAAGGTCTGTGGATCCAGTTTCCCGAACAGCGAGGGAAAGATGTACTCGTACATCTTGATGTAGTCCGCCTTCTGCCTGAGCGTACTGACCCAGGTGAGCATATCAACAAACATTTCCATTTCGTTGTTGCCGCACCACAGCCCCAGCGACGCGTGATGCCGGAGGCGTTTGATGTTGTCGGCAAGTTCCGCCCGTATGTTGGCGTCAAATTCTTCGGTAAGATCATAGACCGCGCAGGCGAACATGCAGTCCTGCCATACAACAAGCCCCAGCTCGTCGCAGGCGTCGTAAAAGAAATCGTCGGGGTAATAGCCGCCGCCCCACACCCGCACCGTGTTGAAGTTGGCGGCGGTGCACTGCTCAAGGAGTTTCCGCGTCCGCTCGGGGGTAATGCGGCTTCGAATGTTGTCTTCGGGAATGTAATCCGCCCCCATGGCAAAGATCGCCAGACCATTGACCTCGTGGGCAAAACTTTCACCCCACTTGTCCTTCTTTCTGCGCATGGTTATGGTCCGCAGTCCGTAACGCCGCTCCCAGCCGTCAATCTCTTTTCCCCGGTAAAACAAAACAACTTTTATGGTATAAAGCGGCTGCGCGCCAAAACCGTTGGGCCACCAGAGTTCCGGCCTCTGTATGGTGATTTTTTTCGGTGAATTTTCATGCCGCGTGGTTTTCCCCTTTGGATCGGTGACAATGACGGTCCAGGAAAAACCGGCCCTGCCCCCGGCGCCGGGTCCCCCCGCGGCAAGGGGCGCGCCGGCTCCCGTATCCAGCTCCATCTTTATGCCCAGATCCACGGCGCCCTTCCTGTGTTTCTGCGTTATGTAGACATTGTCGATACGGGCGGCGTCAACGCCGACAAGTTTGATGTCCCGCCAGATCCCCGCGTCGGGAAGCCGGGCGCCCCAGTCCCAGCCGAACATGCAGTGGGCCTTGCGGAGCTGCGGAAAACCGTCGAGGCAGTCGCTTGAACCGTCCGTCCTGTTTTTTTTATACGCATCCCTGACAAATTTGTTGGGGGAATGAAACACGACGCGCAGGGTATTTTCGCCCTTTTTGAGCGCCTTCTTTACGTCAAATTCCCAGACGCGGTGCATGTTACAGGCGCCGCCCAGAGCCGCGCCGTTGAGGTACACATCCGCCAGGGTATCGAGCCCCTCACAGCGGAGCAGCACACGCCTGGCCTCCAGAATGGCCGGATCGGGCCTAAAGATCCCTATATACTCAAAATCGTTTTCCATGAGGGCAAAAGCCTTGTCCTCGTTGTCCCGCCAGTAGGGATCTTCCATCCTGTCATTCGCCAGCAGATCGCTGTAAACGGATCCGGGAACCTTGGCGGGAAAATACTCCCTGTCGGGGATTTTTCTCATTTTCCAGTTGTCATGAAGCGGCTGTGTAATCATGGTATTTCTCCTTTCGAATAACGGCGCATACGCCAGAGTATATCATACAGGACGGTTTACAGATAAATCAACACACGGCGCTCTGAAATTTCCAAAGGCGGAAGTCCCTGATTTAATGCCAATTTTTGTGAACATTGCGTTATTTGAACCGGAGCGGAACGCGAACCGGAAATTCGGCGGGGTATCTTCGTTCGAGAAGCAAAAGTCCTATGGACTTTTTTCATTTTATACTGAGGGTCTGCTACTCCGTCATCATTGGCGAAGGGATTGAAGGGCCCCAAGGCTCCTCCGCCGAAAGGCGGGTTCTTGGGTATAACCCCCCTCGAATAAAGAAAATTCGCGGTGAAACTGCGAATTTTCTACCTTGCAGCCTGTCAAAACAGGCAAAAATCAACTATTTCAACGGCCTGTTAGAGAGTAGAGGGTAATATATTTGAGGCGGAATTTGTTCAATAACTGAAGTTATTGAACAACTCTATTGGAAAATTCCCCAAATTCTTCTATTGAGGATGTTCGGATAAACTGTTATATTTGACTTGTTTAGTAACCCGGTTGGTTACCAAACAAGTCTTGCGATTTTTCAGGCCAAA
>JAIRXH010000023.1 GCA_031268385.1 Treponema sp.
AATCCAAACGGCTCGTAATACCCTTAAGGTCGCCTATGCCGTCTCCGTTACTGTCCATAAAGCTTCTCGGGTAGATCTGATAGATTACCGCCTCTTTCCACCATGCCTTTGTGTTCATAGTTTGATTTTATCCCAAGACAGGCCGCTTTGCAACGCGGCCAAATTCAGCCGCCTCACATAAGCACGGACAAAGAGCAATGAGGAATAACCACCGACCACACCAACGACACGAACGGATAGGAAGAAATTTAACATAGGAGGACTCAAAGGAACACGAAGAATATGAAGAAAGAAAAACCACGGACCACTGTTCCGCTTCGTGTACCTTCCGAAACCCATTAAGGCCGGGATTTGTTCGTGCGGCTATATTCTTCACTTTCCGTTTTTCCGCTTGCCAAACGCGCGGCCAAGGGTGTATGATGGGGAAAATCGGGCCATGCTCAGGAGGTATCAGTAACACTTCGTGTTGCTGTATGATTGAACGCCGGCGGCGATTCCGCCGCCTTATGTGGAGGTTATTGTCATGAAAGTAACTTGTCCGGACCGCTCCGCTCATGGTAGAGTGAGAAGCGGTTCTCCGTTCTCCGTCTAGCACTGTAAGCCTGGAGTTTGCTGCGCAAACTCCCAAGACAAAAACGCGGAGCGTTTTTGTCAGAAGGCTTGTAACCGCTGTTTTCTGCGGCCTCCTGTCCGCGCTGGTTCTTGCCTGTCCGGTGGACGGCGGCGGGGACGATCCCATTGTCCCGCCGCCGCCTGCGGGGCCGGATAAAACAGCCCTTATCGCCGCCATTGACGCGGCGAATACCGCAAAAAGCGACGTTGCGGTGGATACCCTCGCAGAGAATGTGCCCACAGGAACATTCTGGGTTATTCAGGCGGAAATGGACGCCCTGGACACGGCCCTGGCCGCCGCGCGGGCGGTACGGAACGACACCGCCGCTACAGAGGCTCAGGTTGACCAGGCAAAAACAAATTTAACAAACGCGACAACGGCGTTTACCGGCCAAAAAAAAGCCGGGACATACGCTGGGACAAGTAGTACCGTCTGGGCCAGAACCGTAACGGCGGGGAGCTATCTCTCCCAGTTTGGCGCTGTAGCGGCAGATTCCTCCGGCAGCATCTATGCCGCGGGAGACCAAAGCGGTACTGGTAATTATAACTATGGCAGCGGAACTGTCACCGGAACATCCGGCAGCAGCAACGCCGTACTGGTAAAGTACAACGCCACCGGAACAGCACTGTGGGCCAGAACCGTAACAACGGGAATCGATTCTTCCCAGTTTAGCGCCGCAGCGGCGGATTCCTCCGGTAACGTTTATGCCGCGGGATACCAAAGCGGCGCCGGCAATTATAACTACGGCAGTGGGAACATCGCCGGAACATTCAGCAGCGGCTACAACGCCGTACTGGTAAAGTACACCGCCGATGGAACAACCCAGTGGGCCAGAACCGTAATGGCCGGGAGTAGCAACTCCCTTTTTAGCGCCGCAGCGGCGGATTCCTCCGGTAACATCTACGCCGCCGGATACCAGGTTGGCGCCGGCGCTTATAACTACGGCAGCGGGAACATCTCCGGAACATCCTATAGCCACAACGCCGTACTGGTAAAGTACGCCGCCGATGGAACAGCCCTGTGGGCCAGAACCGTAACAACGGGAAGCGATCCTTCCCAGTTTAGCGCCGTAGCGGCGGATTCCTCCGGTACCGTCTATGCTACGGGAGTCCAACGCGGCACCAACAGTTATAACTACGGCAGCGGAACCGTCACCGGAACATCCTATGGCGACAACGCCGTATTGGTAAAGTACAATGCCGCCGGAACAGCCCAGTGGGCCAAAACCGTAACAAAGGGAAACAGCGCTTCCTCGTTTAACGCCGTAGCGGCAGATTCCTCCGGTACCGTCTATGCCGCGGGATACCAAACCGGTACAGGCGCTTATAACTACGGCAGCGGAGACATCGCCGGAACGGGCACTAGTCGCAACGCCGTATTGGTAAAGTACGCTCAGTAGAGCGGGCGCTCAGTAAGCGTCCTGTTGACAAGGGGTTTCGGACTGTTCCACAATGGTTCCGGACAAGTCCACAATGGCAGGGGAACCTTCCTGGACGATTGGGGAACCTTCCCGGACGGCTCGGGAACACTCCCGGACGCTTCGGGAACACTCCCGGATGTTTCGGGACACGATCCGAACCAACCGGAACATGATCCGAAGCGTCCGGAACGAAGAAGACCGGGGCAAACGGCTCTACATGGCCGGCCGCTGGGAGATTGAACGGGAAGGGGTCAAAGGTCCTTTCGGGGATATTGTATCGGCCATTGTTCCGTAAACAAATCCCTGCCTTAATGGGGTTCGGAAGGTACACAAAATAGGGGAGGGGGCCCGTCAGATAAATCTATGTCCCGCTTTGCGGGCCACAGCTTTATCTGACACCCTCCTTCGCTTTTTTTGTGGGTGTACCTTCCATGGGTTTCAAGGCAGGGATTTGCCTCAGGCGCCACATAATGAAGAACCAGCTTGCACGTGCTCCATTGAATAAGATGTGAAATTTTGGTAACCTGAACCTGTTCAAAAACACGTTGGTTTGAGAACAATTCCGGATTTTTGCCAAGGTGGCTCAGTTGGCAGAGCGGCGCACTCGTAATGCGCAGGTCCCGGGTTCGATTCCCGGCCTTGGCTGAAAAAACAACATTTTGCCAATAAAAGCCGGGAATCGAAACGAAGCCCGCGCCGACCAACGGGAGGAAAAGGCGCCAGGGACGGCGCCGAAAGCGGGCGGAGGCGGCCCGGAGACCCGAGACAGGATGTCGAGGGCCGGAGGGCGATTCCCGGCCTTGGCTGGAAAAGCATCCCCCTGCGGATACCCTTGCCGCGGTAGAGGGCGGTATGATTTCATCGTGTATAGCGAAAGTGACACCCGGAACTAAAGTTCCTTACTCACTTTCAAGGTCGCTGACAAGAATTAGGGACGTGAAAAACTTACCTTTCTCTGTGTTCAAACGGGCGGATCGGCGGTTTTATACGGTCAAGTTCAAGAACGAAAAGACAGGGAAGTACCTTCCCCCGATAAGTACCAGGCAGGAGACAGATGCCGCCGCAAGCGGAGAAAAAACAGGCCGAACAAATGGCGGCCTGGAAAAAGGCCGTTGAGGGAGCGGCCAACGAAACTTCCGATAACAAGAAGAACGTAAAGAAACCAGAAAATCCATCTGTTTTCCAAAATCCCCAGAGGAAAAACAAGATAGTCCGGGCCGGTACGATTGCTCTAAAGCGGGCTTTCAATAAGGAAATGATAGACAAAGACATAACGGCGGGGATTACCTCGGGTACAGGATCAAAGGGACAAGCAGACTATCGCCGCCATGTGGCCATGCGGGGTGGATTCCTCTGACAGGCCCCTCTTCCTATTTTGTGTACCTTCCGAACCCTGTAAGGCGGGGATTTGTTTTATGGAATAATCGGTTTGTGTTTTTTGTATTTTAAAACCGGCCCAATTATATTCTTTTTACAGCTTTATAAAGCGCTTCCCTGCTTATTTCAGTCCATATGGGCCTGCCGTGGGGGCAGTGCGGATCGCTCAGGTTGAAAGCTTCTTCCGCGAGAGCCATGGCCGACGCGTTGTCGAGGTAGTCCCCGTCTTTTATCGCGCCCCGGCAGCACAGTGTAGCGGCCCAGCGCTTTGTTATATCTTCTTTTGAGTTTTTGAGATCGAGGATGGCCTGTACTGTTTCCTTGTCTGTAAGCCGCCAGTCTGAGGGCAGGGCCTCTATGCGCCAGCCTTTTTTATCTTTTTCAATAAGCACCGCGAGTTTGGCGAGATCTTCTTTATGCCCCTCAAGGAAGCGATCGTCTTCGTCGCTTTCTGTTTCAAAAGGTATTGGCACCAGAAGTTCCTGTTTTGGTATGGGACAAGAGAGCATCTTGTCGTAGAGAACGCGCTCATGAGCGGCGTGCTGATCTATAATAAAAAGTTTTTCACCCCATTCTACCAGAATGAAAAGGCCGAAAGCCCTGCCCGCGTAGCGCGGTCTTCCGGCAGGAGGCGGCCTTGAGTGTTCCTGTCCGGGCTCCCGTGTTTCACCGTAAGAGGGGGCTTCCTCAGCCGCGGTATCTGCCGCGTCCGCCGCGCCGTACAGAGGCTTTGAAGCCGGAGGCGGCGTAAAAGCAAAAGCCGGAGTTTTTTCAGGCAGCGCCTCAAGGGCCAGCCTTGGGCCGCTGTCCGCCTCACGGAACGGCGGCCGGCCGCTTCCCGCCTTAACGGCATAATGCCGCACAAAGTCGATAAGCGCGGAAGTAATTCCGTGATGAATAGTCCCCGGGTCGGCAAAGCGGACCTCCCGCTTAGCGGGGTGTATATTAAAATCCGCAAGCCCCGGGTCCACGTCGATGTACACCGCTCCGATGGGGTGGGTTCCGTTGGGAAACCAGCCCTGGCTTCCGAATTCCAGGGCCTGCAGCAGGCCCCAATCGTTTATCCTGCGGCCGTTGGCAAACGTATAGAGCAGCCGCCTGTCGCCCCGGTAAAGCTCAGGCCCTCCTATTACGATGGTTCCCGAAAAACCCGTTCCGGCAAAATGAATTTCATGCAGGAAATTCGCTTCGGTCCCGCTGAGCATCGCGGCCGTGAAACGCTCTTTTAAATCCGCCGCTGCGGGGTAAAAATCTTTAAGATTTCCGTCCGCCGTAAAACGGAAATTTCTGTCCGGAAAAGCCAGGGCTTTTTCCAGAAACATCTGCCGGCAGAGATTTCCTTCGCTTCTTTCCCGTTTTAAAAAACGTTTTCTGGCGGGAATAGAATCAAAAAGCCCAAAGGCCCTCGCGCTGGTTCCTTTAGTCCTGCTGGTTTGTATAATAGTCTGCGTATGATGCCCGCCGCCCGCCTCAAGCTTCCAGGCTTCCAGGCCGTCCGTACTGGTGACAATTTCAAGTTTTGCCGCGGCGGCCACGGCGGCCAGCGCTTCGCCGCGGAAACCCAACGTATGCGAAAACGCGAGATCGTCAAGGGAGCTTATTTTGCTTGTCGCGTGAGGCAGTATGCACAGGGCCAGATCTTCCCGGTTCATGCCGCCGCCGTCGTCTATTACTTCAGCTTTTACGCTGCCGCCGCCTTCTATAAAGACTTCTATAAGGCCCGAATCCGCGTCTATGGCGTTATCAAGAAATTCCCTGATTAAGGCCGCGGGCCTGTCTATCACTTCGCCGGCGGCTATTTTTCTGGCCTCCTCAGGCGGCAGAACCTTAATCATTGCCGCGCCTTACACGTCATCGAACAGGGTAAGCTCGGGACTTTCACCCGCATCCGCTTCACTCTCGTTCATCAGTATTTCTATGCGGCTTTCAACTTTTTCAAGATCTTTTTCCAGGGCCTTTGCGAGCTGTATGCCCTCCTCAAAGGCTTTTAGCGCGTCATCCAGGGGAATATCGGGCCTGCGGATTTTTTCACCAAGATCTTCAAGGTGCGTAAGCCGCTCCTCAAAATTTTTCATGGTACTATTACTGTTAACACTTTTACTTTTAGCCATAATTACTCCTGTTTGTCATATCCTTCCGCCCTGGCGTATACAATTCCCTCCAGGGGCCTTATGGTAAGCTTGTCGCCGGCTTTAACGTCCGCCGCGCGGCGGAGGACGGCGCCTGTTTTGACATTTACTACCACGGAGAAACCGCGTTCCAGAACGGAAAGGGGGCCGGCCGCCTTAAGGGTGCCGATAATCAAATCCAGGCGGCGGCGTATGTCCGCCGTGCGTTCCTTAAAAGCGCGGAGAAGTTCTTCCCTGGCGTCGTCAAAACGGACAAGCCGGGGCTGCAGTATGCCGCGGAAACGCATTTCAAGATCCCCGGGCCCAAAAGGCTTTGCCAAAAGGCGGACCCGTTCTATTTTGCTTTTCATGGCGGCGTATATATCGCTCTCAAGATCCCGTATGCCCTGCAGGGTGCTGTCCCTGTTTTCACTGACAAGCTCGGCCGCCGCCGACGGGGTAGGGGCTCTGAGGTCCGCGGCAAAGTCCGTAAGGGACCAGTCTATTTCGTGTCCCACCGCGCTGACTACCGGTATTGCCGAACCGGCTACCGCGCGGACCACCTCTTCCTCGGAAAAAGGGAGCAGATCTTCCAGCGACCCGCCGCCCCGGCCCACGATGAGCACGTCCGCCAGTTTCCACTGATTTGCCTGTATTACGCGCCGCGCGATAAGGCGTGCCGCTTCCGCTCCCTGTACCGGCGCGGGGAGTATAATTACCCGTATGCCCGCGGCCCGCCTTTCAAGAATGTTCAGAATATCACGCACCGCGGCCCCGGTAGGGGAGCTTACCACCGCGACAACTTCGGGGAAACGGGGTATAGGCTTTTTTCTGCCCTCGTCAAAAAGTCCCTCGGCGGCAAGCTTCCGCTTGCGCTTTTCCAGCATGGCAAGGATGTCTCCCTCTCCCGCCTGCTCCATTTCTTCGCAGATAATCTGATAGGTTCCCCGCTGGTTGTAGACGGAAACGCTGCCTTTTACCCGAAGCAGCATGCCGTCTTTTGGTTCAAAAGAAAGGTACCGGTACTTGTTTTTGAACATTACTCCCGCGAGGCTTGCCCCCTCGTCTTTCAGCGTAAAATAGAGGTGCCCCGTACTGGAGGGCCTGCAGTTGGAAAGTTCCCCCTCTACAACAAGATTGGCAAAATTTCCCTCAAGGCTTGCCTTAATCCGCTCTGTAAGCTCGGAGATCGTAAGTTTGCCGGACGTGTCCATGGGCACAGTATAGCCTGAAAAGGAAGAAAGAGGAAGTTCACGGCGAGGGCATCAAGGAAGAATAAAACCACGGACCACACAGACCACACGGATCAGGAATGAAGAATTTTTAACCGCTAAGGCGCCGAAGGCGCGCAAAGGTTTTCGGTACAAATCGCTATCCGTTCTTCCCTTATTCGCCTTTGCGGTCGAATTCTTCTTCCTCTTCCCGCGCCCTCGCGGTTTTACCTCTTTCTGTCTTGTCCGTGTTTCAGGGGATCGTGCCCTTGATGATGGGGCCGGGCGGGCCGAGCTGGCCCTTTTCGTTTGTCCAGACAACGCAGATGTAGATTTCCTTGCCGCTGTTGCCGTCAAAGTCGAAGCGCTCACGGCGGCGGCGGGTGAACATGGACCAGGGGATGTCGTCGACGCTCTCAGGCGGGGCGGCGACGCGCCAGGGACCGGTCCCGCCCACCACGCCGATGTGGATATGCGAGCCGTGGTACGAGCGCAGGTCCCCGGGCGGCCCCCGGCGGCGGATGGAAAGCACGTCTATCAGGTGATAATCCGGGAAGCCCAGGTCGGCCTCGCCCTCGGCCGCGGGCGGCGGAATGTCCGTGCCTGTCGTGTCCGCAGGCCGAAGGCCCAGCGCGATAATATCCTCCAGCGTCAGGGGCGGCGACAACAGGTAATGCCGGTGGAAAAATCTCATCCGCTTTTCCAGCGTCTTGAACGCCTCCGCGCACTGGGCCGTGATGACCTTTGTCCGCTGGGCGTCGTCCATAGCCTTCTGGAGCAGGGTCCGCGCCGCGTCAAATTCCGTCCCCAGGGCCGTAAAAGCCGCCGTGGGGATGTTCCATGCCGTCCGCCTGTCGCTGGTCATGTAGTTGATCCAGTTAAGACACATCGAAATCTGTCCCGCGCGTGTGTGCGGGAACCACTCTGTACTCATGGCATACTCCTTCTGTAAAGATGTCTCCGCGCCTTGCGGAGAAGTCTCCACGCCCTGTAGAGAGGTCTACACGCTCTGTAGAGAGGTCTCCGCGCCTCGTAGAGAGGTCTCCGCGCCTTGTAGAGAGGTCTCTACGCCTTGCGGAGATGTCTCTGCGCCCCGTAGAGAGGTCTCCACGCTTTGCGGAGAAGTCTCTGCGCTCTGTAGAGAGGTGCAATTTGCTTCGCAAATTGCCTGGAGTTTTGCCCCGGCGCGTCTGTTTACAAAACAGCGCGTTGTCCGAAGAGGGGCAAAACTCCAGGGAGTACCGTCACCGATAATTCCGACAAGGACGGAGCGGGCCGCCCCAACACCGCTTTCCACAGCGCGGCGGGCTTTCCCTTTGATGTAAATGCCAGCCCCTGGGCCTACACCCCGGGCAAACTGCCCATACTCAGCGGGCTTGACGGGCAAAGCGGCGCGCTGCCGGGGCACTTACAGTAGCGGGTAACGGTCATGCCGCTCCGGGCAACGTTGCCGGTAATCGTATTGGTGCCGTTAATGTACCCAACAATCCTGCCGGCATCGCTTCCCGCGGTAACCGAGGGATTAAGGGCCGCGCAGTCTGTTACGACGCCGTCGTATACCTGTCCCGCGACGCCGCCGACACCGTTGCCGGTTCCGCCGCTGACATCCCCGGTACTGTAGCACTTCTTTATGCTGCCGCTGTTGTATACCTCTCCCGCGATGCCGCCGGTACTATGGCCGCCGCTGACATTCCCGGTACTGTAGCTGTTCTCTATGCTGCTGTTGGTCTCTACCCGCCCCGCGACGCCGCCGACATCGCTGCCGGCTCCGCTGACATTCCCGGTACTGTAGCTGTTCTCTATGCGGATGTTGTTATATACCTGTCCCGCGATGCCGCCGACATGGCCGGCGGTTCCGGTGATATTCCCGGTACTGTAGCAGTATTCTATACTGGCGGTATAGCTTGCATATCCCGCGATGCCGCCGACATATTGGGTTCCGCTGATATTCCCGGTACTGTAGCAGTGTTCTATGCTGCTACTGTTGCCTACATTTCCCGCGACGCCGCCGGTGTAGTTGCCGGTTCCGGTGACATTCCCGGTACTGTAGCAGTATTCTATACTGCTGCTGAAGGATACATATCCCGCGACGCCGCCGACATCGTCCCATCCCGTTACATTGATATTCTCAAGGCCGAGGTTCTGTATTGTGGCGCCGTTAAGATACCCAAAGAGGCCCTGATAGCCATTACCGGATTTATTGATGTACAGGTTATAGATGATATGGCCCGCCCCGTCAAAGATCCCCTTAAATGGGTCGGTAACTGTCCCAATGGCCGTCCATTCCTCATTGTTAAGGTCCAGGTACCCGGTGAGGGTAAAGTAGGTATTCACGTAAGCGGTTCCGGCGTTGACCTGTTGGCGGAGGTAGGCGAGCTGGGCGCCCGTGCGTACGCGGTAGGGGTCTGCGGCAGCGCCCGTACCGCCGTCAAAAGCGCCGGCTACGCTGATTCCGTCCCAGGTATCGAAACTCGGGGCAACCGTTACCGTGACCGTCCAGGTTTCGGCGGAGCCGTCCGCCGCGGTTACGATGTAAGTTACCGGGCCTGAGAAGTTCTGCGCCGCGCCGGAAGCAGGGTTGATGTTCGCGCCTTCGGAGACGGTAATCGCGGGGGCAAGGCCGTTCAGCGCCGTGCCGTAGGGAACCGCTACGGCGACGGTGCGCGCCGCCATGTTGATGGTTCCGGTTGCCGGGGGGGAGAGGCTGTCGAACCGGAACGCCGTGATTGCGCAGGCGGAAAAGCGCATGGCAATGGTCACCGAGGCATTTTGCCCGGCGGCCACCGTGAACGCGGCGCCGCCGGTGCCGAACAGGGCGTTGTCCAGCCGGGCCTCGGCGCGGACGGCCCAGTCGCCGGGAGACAGGCTGACCCAGATTCTTCCCTCACCCGGGCCGGTGGTACGGGTAAGACCTTCCCCGGGGCCGGAAAAGCTCAGGGTTGACGGGTCAACAGTGGCCCTGCCGTCCCCGCCCGGAAGGGTGATGGTCACGCTCCCCTCGCCGCCACCCAGAAGCGGCATACACGCGGCAAGGCAGAGGAGCAGGGGAATAATAAGAACCACAGGCCACACGGACTTGTAGTTTGTTTGTGTTGGTCCGCGGCTATAAGGGCCTAATGTATGATGATGGGGGGGGGGGGGTAATTAAGGTATTACAAGTCATGGTACATGATCTCCTTATTGGTAAACCGGATATACCGGAAACGCCGGACTCCCGCAGGGGGCCGCCTTCCGGTTTATGATCTTCACTACTATATACCGGGCGGTGGGGTTTGTCAAGTGTAATTTCCGAATTTAACCACAAACGGAAGAGAATAGAGCCACGGAAAACACGGACAAAAGAGGAAGAATTTTTAACCGCTAAGTCGACGAAGGCGAATAAGGGAAGAAAGGATGGCGATTTGTACCGAAAACCTTTTTCGCCTTATGCGCCTTTGCGGTTAAACCTCTTCATTCAACAGGCCCGTGCTGTCCGTAGTTTTTCTATTTCTTTGCGTAACATGCGGTGCTAAAAGTAAAATAGCTGACGGCGCGACGTTTACTTTCAGGCGGTAAATGGCATATAATGACCTATGGAGCCGGAGAAACCGGAAGCTTGGATAACCACCATTATCATTGACTTCAACCCCGTTGCTTTCAAACATGGCATAACAAGAGAGCAAATCCGCTGGGCGGTAACGCATCCTCTGTATGACAGGATGGTAGAGGGAGCAGACTTCAAATATCTGACCATCGGCCCGGACCAATCCGGCAATCTGCTTGAAATAATATATAATATTATTGAGGAACGGCATATCAATGTGTTTCATGCTATGAAATGCCGGAAAATCTTTTATCCCTTAATTGAGATTGAGGAGGAAACATGGCCGAAATGACCGATAAAGAAGCGGAATACTGGGATGAATACTATACCCAAAATCCACCTAAAACCGACCCCGCCAAACCGGGTATTTTTGCTCAAAACGTAGATCATATGGTAATACTGGACGATCTTTCTATAAATTACCTGCGCTCCCGCGCTGAGGCAGCCCGCAAGACACCTTCGCAGATCATCAGCGAACTGATACGGGGAGAAATCGCCAGAAACGCGGAACCCGCAATGGCGGGAAAGTAGCGCGGGAGGGACACCGGCGTTTACTTTCAGGCGGAAAATGGCGTATAATGACCCATGGAGCGGAGGGTTGAGTTTGTTTCATCGGCTTTCAAGCATGATGTAGGCGAAGAAAATATACGGTGGGTCTTGAACTACCACCTGGCCGACGGTCTGATAGAAGAAAATGATGAAAGGCATGACCGATGAGGAATATGAGGCCCTGGACGAGCGTTGGACGAAAACACTGCCGAAGATAAATTTTTCGCGTCCCGGCGTTTTTGCCCAGCAGCGTTATTTGCTGGATTGCCTGGATGCGGTAACGGCAGCGTATATTCTCAGCCGCTCCGAGGCTGTTCATAAAACGCCCGCGGAGATTATCGGCGAACTGGTACGGGAAAAGATACACACTGATACTCAGGAACCCGCAATAATGCACTAATTCTAAAACCATGGGCGCTAAGGCAAATCCCGGCCTTGAAACGTATAGAAGGTACACCCGCAAAATGTGTACCTTCCGACACCTATCAAGGCCGGGATTTGTTTTAGGCGTTTTTGCCTATTT
>JAIRXH010000102.1 GCA_031268385.1 Treponema sp.
ACCCCCTGCCCGAACCGTAACAGACCTGGCAGGTATTAAAGGCGGTCCTTATGGTGCCGTCCGGCGCTTTTACCGCGATAACCTCAAGGCGCGTTCCCTCGACATCCACCGGATAAAAAGCCGCGTCCCCCGTTATTTCCGCTATGGGGATCACAAGATCCCGGTCGGCGACGGCCGGCTTGACTTCGTTAAGCAGGCCGCTCTGCGCAAAGACGGAAAAACCGGCAAAGACCAGAAACACGGCCAGGGCGGCCGCCGCCTTTCCCCGAAAAAAGCCTTTCATGTACATACGCATCATAAACCTCCGTTATTGGAGTTGTTCAATACCTTCGGTTGTTGAACAAGTTCCGTTTAAAAACACACTCAGGAAAGCCGCGGACCGGATCCACCGCCCCACGCCGCCCCGTATTTTCCCGGCGGCGCGGCTATCCCCCGTTCCGGCCCGCCGTGTCAAAAAAGGCGTCAGGATATATGAGGGTCTCGCGGGCGGCGGCCTCGGCCTTGACGGCCTCAATATCAAGGCCTTCAAGATCGTCCACCACCTTCACGTATCCGAAATAAACGCCGTCGACGGTGTAAAACTCGAAATCCGACGCCGGCAGAAGATCTATCACATTGTCCCCGTTTTCAACCGGCACCCGCGCGTAGTACGCCGGAAAAACAAGGACCGAGTTGCCCTGGTCAAGGGAATCGTTGTTGATGGTCCATTCCGTCCTCACGCCCCTTTGCACAACGACAATGGAAGGGCTGAAACCATCGTCCCTCAGATCGATGCCGACCTTCTGCAGCCCGGTTCCCCCGTCAATGCCGGCGACGGCGGCGCTCTCCGACGGAATAACGACGCCGGCGGGCTGCGGGGCGGTATCGTCGGGAAGATCCGCTTCCATCCCGGCGGGAGGCCCGTCCGCGGCAAGCACGGTAATGGAACTTCTTATCATCCCCATCCAGCAGCTGTAGGGAATCCTCCCCGCGCGCCCCGGCGTAAATTCTATGACGTTTTCTCCCACCGTAAACCGGTGTTCTATCCCGTATTCCCGGATGATCATGCGGTTGTTGCAGCCGTTAATGCTCCCCTGGGGCGCGTTGATAATCCACCTGACAGGCATTCCTTCCCGCACGGTAATGGCCGGGTAACGTCCGCCGCTCAGGGTGGAATTGACAATCTGCACGCCGTCCCGGACAACAGGATCGGCGGCGGACGCTTTTCCCCGGCCGGCCGGCCCGGACAGGGGACCGGCGGAAAGGACGCCGGCGGAAAGGCCTCCAAAGGGAAGCGGGAAACCCCCAAGGTTCCAGCCGTTCGAAAACATGGTAAGCCCCAGCACCGTCACCAGCACGGCCCCCACCCTCACCGCCCTGGCGCTGAACTTCCCGCTCAACACGGAACTTAACGCGCCGACAAAAAACATGAGGGGAACCGTTCCAAGGCAGAACAGAAACATGGAAAGCGCGCCCCGCGCCGGACTGGCCGTGGAAAGCGCGTAAAGCTGCATCGCCTGCAGGGGACCGCAGGGCATAAGACCGTTAAGAAGGCCCACGACAAACGGATTCCCGCCCGCCTCCCTTTTCTCCCCTATTTTCCGGGTAAAAGACCGGGGCAGATGAAAACCAAAACGTCTGAGGCCGGGGAATATGCCCAGCATGTTGATCCCCATGATCACCATGAAAGCCCCCGCGGCAAGCTGCACAAAGCCCTGCATGCGAAGAGGCATGGTAATAACCGAACCCAGCGCGCCCACGAGCGCCCCCGCCAGAGTGTAGGAGATTATCCTTCCGCCGTTATAGAGGACGGCGGGAAGAAGAATACCGGCGCGGGGGGAAGTCTCCCCCCCCGCTGCGAACCTCCGGTTCTCCGCTCCCCCCCTCTCCTGGGGGCTCCGCCCCCAAACCCCCGCCGCGCCCGGCATGCACTGGGACAGGTTGATCCCCCCGCACATGGCGACACAGTGAACCGACGTGACAAGACCTATCACAAAAAGCATCCCGTAGCCCATGCCCGCCCCGGCAAGGGGAAAGGCCGGCACGAGGGCGCCGAATTGGCGGAGCAGCGCGTACAGGGCAAGGATGATGATCGCCGTTCCCAGGGCGGCCTTCCAGGGCTCCCGGCCTGATGACGGAGCTTCCCGGCCCCCGTCCTGGACCCGGTAACCGAGTTCCTCGACAAGCGCGCGCAGGCGTTCCCCGGAAACGCGTCCGGGATCATGGACAATGACGGCCTTTCCGGTACGGTAGCTTACTTCCGCGCTTGTTACCCCGGCGGCTTCCTTCAGCTTTTTCGCTATCCTGCTTTGACAGTTCGCGCAGAACATGCCGCCTACAGATAAAACCAGCTCTTCGTGAACCGCGTCTCCGGTCTCCGTTTCCATACTGTACCCCAGCCTCTCCTTCCGGTCTTGACATATTTTTAACCGGCAATTGTGACGGAATTATGTCTCAATACAAAAAATGATGTTTCGCGCGACGGAAGGGCGCGCACGAAGACGCCGGCCCGCGGACGGGAACCGCGCACAGGCGGGCCGGGATCACGCGCCCCGCCGGCCGCTATTCCACAAAATACAGCCGGGCAAAGCGTTCGGGGATGTGAGAATCGTAGGCGCCGTGCCCGTTAAGGGCCCAGCCCGCGCCCGCCAGTTCCCTGCCGTTGGCCCGCAGGTTCTCAAAACGGAAAAACTGGCAGCGGATGCTGTCCCCCGCCTGCGGGGGAAAATTACCCGAAGGGCTTAGAATCCTGAAACCTTCCCAGGGAAAGGCAAGCTCCACAGTCCAGCCCCTGTCGACATGGGAAGGATCGTTGATCTTCCCGTCAACCCGAACGGCGCTCTCCATACCAGGAAAATCAAAATCCATAAAGGCCCAGCGCCGGCCCCGGCGGTGTTTCCTGAAACGGGCGGCATCCTGAAAACCGGAAAGCACGTCGACATTCCGGCTGTACAGATCGAATCCCCCCTGTTCAAACCGGCTTCCTTTTACAAGAGCGTCCTGATACACAAAAAACGCCTCGTACACCGTATTAAAGGCGTTGATCTCGCATTCGTAATAGCAGTCTTCACCGTCAATAAAAAACTCGACGTCGTTGTCGTACCAGACAAGCGAATCGCGCCCGGTAAACGACGCCCGTACTTCCGGCTCCTCTATCCAGAAGGCGATGTAAAGGGCCTTCTCGTCCCACAGGGCGGCGGCGCGGGTATCAAGGAGCGAGGGTCCTCCCGTCACAAGATCCACAAAGCGGCCGGATTTTTCGGCCCCCTTCCATACGGGCTTGTCAAGGCATCCGTCCACGGGAAAAACATCCCGCGCTTTAAGGCAGTTCAAGCGGGCGACGCGGTCCGCCCCTCCGGCATATTCGTCCATGATCCCCCCTCACACCGTCATTACAGCATGTTGTGCCATCTCCGCCCCAAAGGGCGGATCCCTTGCGGCGTCCTATATCTCCATCGCCTGGCCCAGATAATTGATAAACCACCCGTTTTCCGGGGGAACGGTTTTTTCGCCGGTGATGATCCTGTATATGTTGTGAACCGACTCTTCCGGCTCTATCTGGGCGTCGTTCCGCCCCATGACGGTGTTCATGCGGCCGGGATGAACGGCGTAAATTCTGTAGTCGGAAACGGTTTTGGCGAACACGGCGACAAGTTTATTCTCGGCGGATTTGGAAACCGAATAGGCCGGATACCTCGTCCCCACATTGGTCATGGAACCGCCTTCGGAGGTAAGCGTTATGAAAATACCGCCCGCCTTTACGGCGCCGTGAAAATGCTTGATGACAATCGCGGCCCCGGTCACATTGACATCCAGGGCCAGGCGAAGATCCCCGATATTGACCCCGGTTATGGGAAGTTCGCGGTCGCTGTCGGTCAGAACTCCCGCCACCGAAACAACCGCGTCGAGTTTTCCCCCATCGTTCAGAATGGTTTTTGCCGCCCGGGCGACGGCGTCTTCCCTGGTAACGTCCGCCGGGATGACAGTCAAACCGGAATATTTCGCCGCCGCGTTGTCGGTTTCCTCATGGGGAAGGGAAGGATGATAACACGCGTACACCCTGTGCCCTTTTTCCGCCATGTACTCCGACAGAAGCAGGGCAAAACCCCGGTTTGCCCCCGTAATAAAAACCCTCATAGCTCCCTCCCCGTATATATCCGACAAGCCGGCCGGACTTCCCCAGGCCAAAAACCGGCCGGCTTGTCCGTTGTTTTTCACAACCGGTAAAGAGAATTCTATATCGCGCGGTACGGCGCGTCAACACGCGGTACAGACGGCAATTCCAGTCAGGAAGCGCCGACAGGGCATATTTGATAAAGCCGCCCGGTCACATTAAACTGAATGGTATATGCGCATATTGACGGGCGGCTTCAGCCATGAATCGAATTCCTTTAACCCCATCATCACCGGGGAAGATGATTTCACGGTTGTCCGGGGAAACGGGGCCGGCGAAACGGAGATGTTCGCCCGTTATTCCTCCTCGGGAATAGCCGAAACCCTCGCCGAAGCGGGCGCGGAAGTTGTTCCCACGGTGCTCGCCAGGGCGGTGCCCGGCGGGCTGGTTTCCCGTGCGTTTTACGCCTCCATAAAGGAGGAACTGCTGGAGGCCGCCCGTAGCGCGCTTGAAAAGGGACCCATAGACGGGGTGTGCCTTGCCCTCCACGGATCCATGAAAGTGGAAGGAGGCCTCTGCGCGGAAGGGGATCTTTGCGCGGATCTGCGGAAGATCCTCCCCGGCGTTCCCTTTACCGCGGCGCTTGACATGCACGCCACCGTCACCCCCGCCCTGCTTGAGACGGTGGACGGCTTCGCGGGCTACAAAACCGCCCCGCACACCGACAGCTTTGAAACCGGAGTCCTGGCCGCGAAAACGCTGCTCGCATCCCTTTCTTCCGGAAAGAAACTCCACACCGCCTCCCAAAGCATTCCCATGATGATAGCCGGGGAAAAATCCGAAACATCCAGGGAACCCATGGCCTCCCTCATCGGGAAGGCGGAGGATCTGGAAAAGCGGGGGGACGCCCTCGCCGTTTCCCTCCTCCTGGGCTTCCCCTGGGCGGACTGCGAATTTAACGCCGTTACCGTTCTTGTTACCGGCTTCGAGGAAAACAGGCGTGTCCTTGACAGGGCCGCCGGGAATATGGCCGAAGAGTTCTGGAGGCGGAGAACGGAATTCACCTTCAGCGTCGAACAGTACGATTCGCGCGGCGCGATGGAGGCGGCTTTCGACGCGGTGCTGAAAAGGGGGGAACGCCCCGTCTTTGTATCGGACTCAGGCGACAATCCCACCGCCGGGGCCGCGGGCGACGCGACGGAACTTCTTGAGACAGTACTTTCCATGAACATGACCGAAAGGCTTCCCACTCCCCTGCTCTACTCCGGTTTTTATGACGCCCCCGCCGTATCTTCCTGCCTTGAAGCCGGGGAAGGGGCCGAACTTGACATAACGCTGGGGGGCAACCGGGACAAGATTTCAGGCAGGAAGATCCCCCTCCGGGTACGGGTGGAAAAGATCGCCAGATCCTACGGCCCCTGCCGCGCCGATCTTGTTCTTCTCCGGCATTCGAACCTCCTTGTCAGCGTCACATCACGACGCACAGGATTCGGGGACGAAGGGCTTCTTCCCGCGCTGGGGGTAAACCCCGCGGATTACTGTCTTGTCGTAGTAAAGCTCGGCTATCTGGAACCCTGCTTCAAAAAGATCGCCGCCAGGGCCATCATGGCAACTTCCCGGGGCTGTTCCTGCGAGATGCTGGAAACCATCCCCTACCGCAAAGTCAGGCGGCCCGTTTA
>JAIRXH010000156.1 GCA_031268385.1 Treponema sp.
GTTCCCTTACGGCTCAGGAGGGGCCGCGTTTCTTCCCAGCCAAGGGTAATGTCAATGGGGCCCATGGAATACGGGGCTATTTCGTAGGGGTCCCAGTGAATAACGAACCCTTCCGGCGAGGGGTAAAAATTACCGGGGAATTCAAGTTCGTTCTCAAAAAATCCGCCTTCGGTAAGATTTTGCTCCGGTCCGATATCCGTCTTCCGCCGCAGGGCCTCTTTAACAAGGGAAAGGAAACGGTCTTTTTCGCCGGGCAAAACCGCCTCCCCGGCGGTGATTCTTTTACCGGTTTTTTTATCAATAACGAAACATTCTTTTTCCCGCATGCTGTGGGCGCCCCCCAGGTAATATTCCTTATCCCGGACAAATACCATGGCCGCCTCGGGGGAGGGGAGCGCAAGGGTGCCTGACACTGATTCTAGTGAGCGCAAAGACATCTCGCGCCATGTAAAACAGCGGGAAGCGGGAAAAACGACTGAGACTACACGAAAGAAAACGGCATGGACTTGGGGCCCATCAAATAGACAAAAATGACGACCGGTAAAGCCGTGAAGCGATTCCATAGGTGCTTGACGTGGCGTTTGGAGAGGACGGGTCCCGGCTGCGCAAGGACCACGGGCCGGAAAACATGGCTGTTTTGAGAAAACTTGTCTTAACGGTGGCCCATGCGGATACCGAAACGAGACCGGGCTGCTTTATATGCGCTGGCCCTGCCGTGAAATCACGAATGTATTGTAGAGAGCCGCATATTCTGCCATAATCACGGTACGCAGGAATGAAAGATCTTCTTACAGACGGCCTTGTTCAGCTTGGCTTGGAAAATCCCGGCGTCGGGGATCTTCTCGGGCCGCGAATCAACGGGATTTCCTCCCTTCTTGTCCGTTACCTTGAAGAAATAGAGCGCTTCAATCCGGCCTTCGGACTTACGGGAACGAAGGACAGGAACGGACTTGTTGTAAGGCACGTCCTCGATTCCCTTGCCCCCCTCGGCATTATCCGCCGCCTGCTTGATTCGCAGGCGGCCGCTTCCGGCGGCATTGCCGACGTTGGTTCCGGCGCGGGGTTTCCGGGCATTCCCCTTGCCCTTGCCCTTCCCCGTCATTCATTTACCCTCATAGAACGAAAGGAAAAACGGGCCGCTTTCCTCCGGGGAACCCTGGCGGCGCTGGGGCTTTCCAATGTGACCGTGGAAGAATGCGAAATGGAGAAGGCGGCGCCGGGCCGCTTTGGTCTTGTCGTTTCGAGGGCTTTTCATCCCCTGGACCGGAAACTTCTCAAAAAACTCTTCCGTCTCTGCGGAAGCGGGGGCGTCCTGGCGGCTTACAAGGGAAGAAAAGAGAAAATCGCCGAAGAGATCGCGGCGCTTGAAGGTATGAACATACGGATCGACGCCGTACCCTGCCCGGTCCCCTTTCTTGACGAAGAACGCCATATCCTTATAATAAAGCGTGAAACTGATCCCGGCGCCGATCCATGAATTACCGGGATTTGACGCATACGAAAAATCAATGTGCGCGGCGCCTGATAGTGGCGTATTCCCGGCGCCGGTCTTCCCAAGGAGGGAAACTCCGTGAAAGCCGCTGTTATCTTTGGTTCGAAATCGGATTCGGAGATCATGAAAAAAGCCTCGGCGGTTTTTGAAGAATTCGGCGTGCCGCATTCCGTTCATATCCTCTCGGCCCACCGCGTGCCCGAGCTGCTTTCGCGGACCGTCAAAAAACTGGAAGAAGACGGCGTTGAGGTGATCATCGCCGGAGCGGGACTCGCGGCGCACCTTCCGGGCGTCATCGCAAGCCTGACGCTTGTTCCTGTTATCGGGGTTCCCGTCGCCGCGGGCAGCCTCGGCGGCCTTGACGCCCTTCTTTCCATGGTACAGATGCCGCGTCCTGTCCCCGTCGCCGCCGTCGGCATAGACAACGCCGCCAATGCCGCGTATCTGGCCTGCGAAATTCTCGCCCTTAAGTATCCTGAATTGAAAACGAAACTTTCCGGTTTCAGAATCAGCATGAAGGCCGGTTTTGAAGAGGAAAACGGAGTTGTTTAACAACTTCAGTTATCTGAACAACTCTATTAAAGGAGCGGAACCATGAGCGATGACGCGAAACGCGCCGGCGCCGAAAAACTGCGGGCGGGAAGGGAACTGTACGAAGGCAAGGCAAAAAAAGTTTTTGCCGCGCTTGATGAAAACGGCGCTGAACGGGACGATCTTGTGATCATCCATTACAAGGATGACGCTACCGCCTTTAACGGTGAAAAGAAGGGGCAGATTGAAGACAAGGGGATCATGAACAACAAGATAGCGTCGGGACTCTTTGGACTTCTGGAGCGTTCGGGAATTGCCACCCACTATGTCGCGCGCATGGGCGAGCGGGACATGATGTGCAAAAAGGTCCGCATTATTCCCCTTGAAGTGATCATCAGAAACACGGCGGCCGGTTCCATGGCGAAACGCCTGGGCCTTTCCGAAGGCTCGGAACTGAAGACCACGGTTTTTGAATTATCGTACAAGGATGACAGTCTGGGAGATCCCCTTGTCAATGATTATCACGCCGTTGCTGTCGGCATTTCGACCTTCGGGGAAATCGGGGAGATAAAATCGGCCGCGTTTAAAATCAACGAAATCCTTTCCGCTTTTTTTCTTGAGCGCGGAATCAGGCTCATCGACTTCAAGCTGGAATTCGGCCGCACGGCGGACGGCGCGCTCGTTCTTGCCGATGAAATTTCCCCCGATACCTGCCGCTTCTGGGACGCCGCCACGGGCGAAAAACTTGACAAAGATCGTTTTCGCAGGGACCTTGGAAATGTCAGGGAGGCATACGCCGAAATCCTGGGCAGGCTGGACGCATGAAGCTGCACGAAGAATGCGGCGTCTTCGGGATCTTCCTTGACGATCCCGCCAAGAATGCCGCTCCCCTCGTGTACTACGGTCTTTTTTCACTCCAGCACCGCGGACAGGAAAGCGCGGGCATTGCCGCAGCCTGCGAGGGGTCCATAGAAGTCCGCAAGGGAATGGGACTTGTCGGTGACATCTTTACCCCGGAACTGCTTGCGCAGATACGGGGGTCCGCCGCGGTGGGTCATGTCCGTTATTCCACTTCCGGGTCCAGCGCCATAGAAAACGCGCAGCCCTTCGTCAGCCGCTTCAAGCTCGGTTCCATAGCGGTGGCCCACAACGGAACTCTTACCAACGCCGATGTGGTGCGTGAACTCCTTGAGGATTCGGGGGTCGGTTTTACGTCTTCAAGCGACAGCGAGGTAATAGTCAATCTTATAGCGAAGAATTACCGGAAGGGGCTTGAGCGGGCCCTCACCGATACGATCAAATTCATCAAGGGTTCCTATGCCTTGGCCGTTCTTTCGGACGATGTTCTTGTAGGCGCGCGGGACCCCAACGGCATACGGCCCCTTGCTCTTGGACGGCTTGACGGCGGCTGGATCCTTTCCAGCGAGTCCTGCGCCATAGACGCGGTAGGCGGTGTGTTTGTTCGTGACATAGAACCCGGTGAAGTGGTGATCATAAACAGGGGACAGGTTCTTTCGTTCAGCTTCAGCGAAAAAACAAGGCGCGCGGTCTGCGCCTTCGAATATGTCTACTTCGCGAGGCCCGACAGTACCATCGACGGCGTCAATGTATATGAGGCGCGGATCAGGGCGGGCGAAATTCTTGGCAGGGAAGAAGCGGAACTCGGAAGCGCGCCGGGAAAGGTCAAGGCCGATCTTGTCATCGGAGTTCCCGATTCGGGAATCCCCGCGGCCATAGGCTACGGCAGGGCTACCGGAACGCCCTACGGACTTGGCATAGTCAAAAGCAAATACATCGGCCGTACCTTTATTGCCCCCGGCCAGGCTTCACGTGAAAAGGCGGTTTCGGTCAAGCACAACGTGATTCACAGCGAAGTTAGGGACAAGCGCGTTGTGATCATAGACGATTCCATTGTGCGGGGAACCACAAGCCGCCGCCTTGTTTCCATCCTGAAGGGCGCGGGCGCCAAGGAAGTCCACTTCCGCGTATGTTCCCCGCCGGTACGCTTCCCCTGTTTCTTTGGCATAGATACCCCGCACCGGAAAGATCTTGTCAGTAATGTAAACAGCGTTAGTGAACTCTGCAGATCCCTGGACGCGGACAGCCTTTCCTTTATATCCCTTGAAGGACTGCTTGAATCGCTTGACCTGCGGCGCGCCGGAAGCGCGGAAAAGAACGGACACGGCTATTGCCTGGGATGCTTTTCGGGTGAATATCCCATTCCCGTTCCCGGAGAAGCGGGAATGGAACACACCCGGACATAACAGAACCGCCGAAGTCAGATCATGACGCCGCCCATTTGGGATTGTCAACCATCTTCGGCCTGCCGTCGGAGCCTTCCACGACGAGCCTCCGGTAGCCCTTTGTTTCTATGGTCGCGTAGTTGTGACCGGCGTCGGCGCGGAATACAAAAAAGGAGACGAGCGGCGTTTTTCCCGTATTGACGCTGCGGTGCGCGTAACGTTTGGGCACATACACCGCCTTTCCCGGTTCAAGCGGCTGCAGGGACACATCCCCTTCGGGATTTTCCAGCAGCATGCCCCCCTCTCCCGACAGGGTGTAGTACACCTCGGCGGTTTCAAGGATCGTATGAAAATGACCCTTGGTCATAAAGTATTCGTTCCCCACCCTGCCGGGGTACGTAATGGACGCGCCGAAGGCCAGATCCCCCGGATTTTCGGGAACGCCAAGTTCGTAGAATTCGTAGACAAGAGGATCTTCCTTTGCCGTGATCTTTTCAAAGGCGGCCGTATCGGCGAACATGCCCTTCATTTCCGAAAGGCGCCGTTTGGTAGACGGCGCGTTTTTCGAGATCCCGTTTATGAGGGAAAAATCCAGCACAAAGCCCCTTGTCCAGTCATAAGCCGTTTTCTCCGGCATAATGCCTCCCCCTGTTCCGCAAACGCGGTTTATTTTTCTTTTGCGATATCGCTTAATTTTTCAAGCGTGGAAGTATCCATTGTTATGTGAAACACTTCCGCGATTACCTGGGTCCAGCCGTAAATAAAATAGTTCCAGCCGTCCTCGACATGAAGGCCCTTCTCTTTTTCCTGCGCCTTTGCCTGCCGCATGAAAAGAAGATCCCCCCGGTAGTTGATCTCCCACACAAGGCTGTTCCAGGGATAGGAGACGGCGTTTGTCGTGGGAGACCCCGGCGCGTCCTTGCCGAGTCCCGTGGCATTGACCACGAGGGAAAAGGGCGGCAGGGCCGCCACAAGGGCGTCGTTGTCTTTTGGAACGGGACTGTGCGCGAATTTCAGATTGACATGATTCAGTCCGGCCAGCGCCGCCTTTGCCGAAAGAAGCCGCCCCTCGCTTCTGTTGGCAATGGTGATGCGGGAAGGAATGCCGCCGGCGGACTTTTCCCCGGAAAAATACAACGACATGGCAAGGGAGCTTCCCCCGGCCCCGAGAAGCAGAACCTCACCGCCGTGATCCGCCCAGAACCGGGGCGGTACAAACCGTTCAAGGGCCATGCCGCTTGAAATGGGGTCTTTCGCGTGGGCACGGAATTCGTTTCCGTGTTTTGAGAGGGACGAAACTTCCCCCAGTTTTTCCGCGTAAGGATCGGTATAATCGAACATATCCCGGCAGGCCCTGTACAGATCGATCTTGTGGGTAGTCACGAGGGCCCCAAGCGAAAGGGGATCGTCCTTCAAAAAATTTACAACATTCCGGTATTCCTCCGCCGGGGCATGCAGGGGAAGGTCTATGCCCTTTATTTCCGCGTCAATACCCAGTGCCCCCGCCCATTTGGGGAATACCTTCATTATGGATGATTGCCCCGTCGTGACCCCGATAAAGTAAAACGACGGCCGCCGCGCGGACTGTAAATCCACCATGTCAAATCTCCTCGCGTCAATGCACTGCCGGGAATGATCATACCCCATATCAAACAAAAAGTAAAGCAGGTTGACAAATAAAGTAATAATGATAGTATGTATTTACATATTGGAGTTTGTATATGAAAGTACTTGTCACTCCCGTGTCATTCAGGCCAGACGATCCCGCTCTGGCGGAACTGGGGTCTCCCGGCGGAACCGTAGTCTTCAATCCCCATGGACGGCCCCTGCGGGAAGACGAACTTATTCCCCTGCTTGAAGGATGCGAGGGTTATATCGCCGGTCTTGATTTTATCACCGGCCGGGTGCTGGACGCCGCTGCGGGGTTAAAGGTGATCTCCCGCTATGGCGCCGGGGTTGACAGGATAGATCTTGCCGCCGCGCGGGCAAAAAATATCACCGTATGCAACACTCCCGGCGTCAATGCCCAAGCGGTGGCCGATCTTGCCATGGGGCTGCTCCTTTCCGTTGTGCGGAAAATTCCCCTCCTCGACAAGAAAATCCGGGAAGGACAGTGGCCGCGTTCCACCGGAACGGAACTGTACGGAAAAACCATGGGGATCCTCGGTCTTGGCGCCGTCGGCAGGGCCCTTGCCGAGCGGGCAAAGGGCTTTTCCATGGCCGTCATCGCCCATGATCCCTATATCGATCTCCGCTATGCCGAAAAGCACGGCGTTACCGCCGCCGGCTTTGATGAGGTCATTGAAAAGGCCGACTTTATTTCCCTTCACCTTCCCCTTACCGCCGAAACACGCCGCATCATCTCCCGCGAAGCGATGGAACGCATGAAAAAAGGCGCCGTCATCATCAACACTGCCCGAGGCGGCCTCATGGACGAAGACGCGGCCGCCGAATTTCTCAAATCGGGCCGTCTTGGGGGAGCCGGCATAGACGTATACGAGGAAGAGCCCCCCAAAGAATCGCCCTTCTTTGGCCTTGACAACGCGGTGCTTACACCCCACACGGCCTCCCATACCTCGGAGGCCGCCGCCGCCATGGCGGCCCTTTCGGTCAGAAACCTTGTCGACGTGCTGTCGGGAAA
>JAIRXH010000192.1 GCA_031268385.1 Treponema sp.
CTGTCCGGTCCTTCCACAAGCGAACCGCCCGCAGGCTCCTCCCCCTGGTACTGGGGCAAAACCATTGCCATCCCGGAGAACACCGAAAATCCGCTTGGCGTACCTGTGGCCTGTGTACCGGTCCTGTGGTTTGAATAGGAGGCCCGCGTGAAAAAGCGGCCGCGGGGCGTCCTTGCGCCTTCGGTACCGTTCCACGCCAAAGGCAAAGCCGGGCTTCGCCTTTGGCCCCTGACATGTTGAGAGGTGACAAAAGCTTTCCGGTGGGGTAAAATCCTCTATAAAGGGACTCCTATGAAAAAAACAACCCTTTCCGTAACAGTTTTGCCGGGCGTATGTGTCATCGTACTCTTTATGGCGGGCTCCGTTACCGTCCGGGGACAGACTGCGGCGGAAATGGACCGGCTTCTTGACGCGGGAGAAATTACCTGCGGGGAAGCGGCCTGGTTTACCCTTGCCTCCACGGAAGACAATCCGCCGTCCGGTCCCGCCGCGGCTTTTACTCTGGCAATGGAACGGGGCATGTTCCCCAAAAACACGGGGTCCGGAAGGCCCCTTACAATGGGCGGCCTTTCCCTCCTTATGATGAAAACCTTCAAAATTGAGGGCGGCCTTATGTACCGGCTCTTTCCGGGGGTCCGCTACGCCTACAGGGAAATGACAAGACAGGGTTTCATGGAAGGCCGCGCGTATCCCAATCTCAGGGTTTCAGGCGAACAGTTTCTGTTTGTTCTGGGAACCCTGCTTTCCCGCTCGGGAGACGCCGAAAGGCTCGAGGCCGCGGCGGCGCGGAACGCGGACGCGGAACCGTTCATGGGCAACGCCGAAGATCACCAGGGACTGTCCGCCGGCGCGGAACCGGTACAGGATTATGAATATGACTTTGAACTTGAATAGAAGAACGGGGGATCAAGGCGCGCGCCGCGTATGCCGGGCGTTGTTATGTTCCCTTCTGTTTGCCGCCGCTCCGGCTGTTTTTTCCCAGGATTTTGGCCTCGCGTTGCGGCAGAACGCCTTCTTTTCCGACGGCGAAAAATCTTACGGCGCCGTTGAATATACGGGAACGGCGGTCCCCTGGTTTATCGCCCCCCTGGGTGAACAATGGGATCTGTATGTTTCAGGGGGAATTTCCGCCTTCCTCTCCGACGAAAAGTGGAAACCACTGCCGGAACTGTACCGGACCGAAGTCATCTTCAACCCGAATCCCGGTTTCAGGCTCCGGGCGGGCCGCGTCCCCTTTGCCGGAAGCCTTTCCTATACCATGACGGGGCTTTTTGACGGTGTTTCCGTACAGCTTGCCCCCGGCGGCGGGCGGCTTCTCGCCGGGATCTTTTACACGGGCCTTCTCTACAAAAAAGCCGCGTACATCGTCATGAATCCGGAGGACAGGGCCGATTATAACGACAAAGATGTGTATTTTGCCTCGAGGCGGCTTGCGGCGGGGATTACCTGGGAACAAACGGGGATCTTTGAAACACCCGGCGATCTTTCGGCAAGCGGCATCTGTCAGTTCGATCTTAACGGCGGCGGCGCGCTTGTCCATTCCCAATACCTTGAAGCGCAATTCAGCATGCCCCTGGGAATGTCCGTCAACGCCGGATTGGGCGCTGCCCTTGAACTGGTCGAACGGACGGAAAAAAGCCCTTACGCCGCTTTTGCCGCTTCGGCGGAATTCCGGTGGATGCTTCCCGGCGCCCTGCAGGACATGCTCTCGGCCTCCGGGCACTTTTCTTCCGGCGCCTGGAACGACAGGGCGGGGGTTTTTGTTCCCCTTACCTCCCAGGCCATGGGAAAAATTCTGCGGCCCGATTTTCCGGGAATTGCCCTTGTTGAAGCCGCCTATACCGCGAGGCTTCACCGCAGCGTGTCGGCGGATCTTTCCGGGGCCTATTATTTCAGAACCGACGATACAACGTACAGCGATCCCGGCGTAAACATCCTCTCCGTTTCGCCGCTATTGGGAGCGGAAGTGTACGGCGGCTTTAACTGGACGCCCTTTTCGGATATAGTGCTCGGCTTTGGAGGAGGAGCTTTCTTCCCCCGGACGGGAAAGGTTTTCAGGGACGACGCGGATATAAAATACCGCGTAACGCTGGAAGCGGTCATTTCTTTTTAAGGAGAACGGTATGAAAAAGACAGCGGGAATTATTTTATTCCTCACCCTGGCCTGGCGCGTTTTTGCCCAAAACACGGAAGCCCGGCTTGTTGAATTGAGCGGTACTGTGGAAGTAAAGGAAACGGACGCGTCCGCCTGGAGAGCCGCGGTTCCAAATGAAGTAATCGGAAAAAATACCGTTATTTCCACAGGCATCAAGAGTACCGCCGTCATTGTTCTGGGCGGCTCAAGGCTTTCCGTAAGGCCCCTGACGCGGCTGTCCCTTGAGGAACTGCGGCAGCGGGAAGGCGGGGAAGAAGTGTCGTTATATCTGCGTTCCGGACGGGTCAGGGCGGAGGTTTCACCCCCCGCCGGAGGACGGACCGATTTTACGGTACGAAGTCCCTCGGCAACCGCGTCGGTGCGGGGAACGGCCTTTGAATTTGACACCCGCCATCTTCGGGTTGACAGCGGAACCGTCCGCCTGTCAAACAACAGAGGACAGAGGGTATACGTCGCCGGGGGGCAGATCAGCCATATCGATGAATCAGAACAGCGGGTCGTTCCGCCCTTCGAGGCGGCGAACGGGCTTTTGACGCCGGCGCTTCCCGAATTGGCCGGTACCGGCGGCGACGGAGGCTCGCGGGCGCCGAACATTCCCGAATCCGTCGTGCCTTCACCACAGGCGAACATATACGTAGAGTGGCAGTGACGCTGGTTATACCCGGATGAAAGCCCGTCACATAACCCTTGCCGTGGTATTGGGAGCGGTTGTTTTTTTCTCGCTCCTCTATCTCCTGCCTTCCTTCCGGCTTGGCGAAAGCAGAATCTACGATGCCTTTCTCCGGTTCCGCCCCAAACGGGAACGGACGGACAACATTGTTTTTCTGGATGTGGACGATCAGTCCATAGCGCAGGTTGGGGTATTCCCCTGGCCCCGTTCCGTCATGGCCGAAGGACTTTTGCGCCTCAAGGAATACCGCGCCCGGACGGCAATCTTTGATATTGAGTACATTGACAAAAGCCCCACCCAGGTGGACGAAGTGTACCTGAAGGAGGGCCTTGCCCGGGATTACAACAGGCGCTTTTCGGAAATCGGCGCGAACATGGCGGACCTGCTTGACGCAATCAGCGCGGGTTATATTCCCGCGAAAGACGCCTCCGCCTATACGGAAGACATAAACGCCCTTGTCGCCGCCGAACGGGACGCCCTGTTCGGGGAAACCATGGGCATTACCCGCGACAACGACCGTTTTCTTGGAGAAGCCGCGGCTCTCTACGGCAGCGCCTGGGGAACCCTGAATCTGCAGGATGAATTTGCCCTTTCGGGGGAACAGGCACAGCGGCGTCCATCCGCCGAAGCGCGTTTTTCCTATCCCGTTACGGCCGCGCCGGGGGCATCGGGGGGGAGCAGCGTCGACATTCTGCCGCCCATCCCGCTTTTTACGGACGCCCTGCGGGGAGCCGGTTTTACCAACGTAACCATAGACATTGACGGGGTAAGGCGGCGCATATTCCTTGCCCGCAAGGTCAAGGATCACTGGTATCTGCAGCTTGCCTTCGCGCCCCTGATCCATTCCCTGGGAAATCCCGATCTTGAACTGCGAAAAAACAAACTTGTCATAAAAAAGGCCGGAACGAAGGATACGGTTATTCCCCTGGACGGCGATGGGGCCATGATGCTTGACTGGCCCGTCGAAACCTATGAAAAGAGTTTTACCCATATTTCCTTCGCGGAATTTTCCTCTCTGGAACTGTACCAGTCCCACATCGAGGAATACCTTGAAAGTTTTGTCTATTCAGGCCGCGGGGTATTCCCCGGCCTGGCCCGCGAAGCCTCTTCCATCACCGCCCTGTTCGGGGAGGCGGCGGAGGCGAAAGCTCTGGCGGTAAGGGAATGTTCGGACGCGGCCTTCGGACAGTACACCGCGCTCCGGGACGAGGGCCTAAGCCGTACCGGGGAGTTCCTCGCGTACGCTCCCGGATACCTCGCCGGCGAAGCGGAGCGGCTGCGGGAAACCATGGAGGCGGAGGCGGACCTGGCCGAATTCCTTTCGGAAGAAATCCGGTACCGCACTACGCTGCTTGAATACCTCGGCACCGAATACAACGCCTTCCTTGCAATTCACGGGAGACTTCAAAACATCCTCGAAGGAAAACTGTGCATCATAGGCCGGGTTGACACGGGCACGACGGATATAGGGGTAAACCCCTTTCACGGAAAATATGTCAACGTGGGAACCCACGCCGTTGTGCTGGATACCATTCTGTCCCAATCGTTTATTACACCGCTCCCGGTTCTCTGGAGCGTCCTCTTTGCCCTTGTTTTTGTTCCCCTTGTCATACTGTCCATTGGTTCCTTTAAACCGGGCCTCCGCTTTGTTTTCGGACTCGGCGCCGCCTTCCTTGTGCCTCTTCTGTCGTTCGTCCTGTTCGCCGCCGGAGGATATTTTCTGGGTCCTCTGGGACCGGCGCTGGCAATGATAGTGGCGGTGGTAATCAGGGAAACGTTCGCTTTTGTCGGAACCGAACAGGAAAAACAGTTTATCCGCAAGGCCTTTTCCACCTACCTTTCGAACGACGTGGTTCAGGAGATACTTGCCGATCCGGCAAAGCTGCAGCTTGGCGGAACCAAACGGCACATGACCGCCATCTTTACGGATATAAAGGGGTTTTCCACCATTTCCGAAAAACTCGATCCCGAAGAACTGGTCCGCCTTTTGAACGACTACCTTTCGGCGATGAGTACCATCGTGCTTGACCAGCGAGGAACCATTGACAAATACGAAGGAGACGCGATTATCGCGTTCTTCGGCGCCCCCCTGGAACTGGAAGATCACGCCCTGCGCGCCTGCAGGTCGGCTGTCGCCATGAAACGCGCCGAAAGGGAATTCAACATCCGCTACAGGGAAAGCGGACTAAGCCCCGGCCCCCTTCTTACCCGCATAGGGATAAACACCGGCAGCATGGTAGTGGGAAACATGGGAACCCGGCAAAAAATGGATTATACCATTATGGGAAACGCCGTTAACATCGCGGCCCGGCTTGAGGGGGTAAACAAGGAATACGGCACGTGGATACTCGCCTCGGAAGATACCGTAAGGGAAGCGGGCGGGGAAATTGTAAGCCGCCGCCTTGACCGGGTGGAGGTTATGGGAATTGCCGTTCCCGTCCAGCTGTATGAAATCCTTGACACGGCGGAAAACGCCCCGCCCGAACTGCCCGCGCAGGTGGAACTTTTTCACAAGGCCCTTGATCTTTTTGAAAACCGCGAATGGACCGGGGCGGAGAGTGCCTTTGAGGAACTGTCAAACCTCATACCCGGCGACGGCCCCTCGAACCTGTACCGTCAACGCTGCCGCGAATACCGCGAAAATCCGCCCCCGGACGACTGGGACGGGGTTATCAAATTAAGCCGGAAATAGTCAAAAACAGAAACAGCAAAACGGGTCCCCTCGAACAAACCTTTCAATTGTGATAATTTTACAAGATGAACAAGATAAAAAATCTGATCCAGCGTTATATTTTTTCCGAACATCTTTCTCTGGACGCGAAGATGCTGAACATGATATGCGCCGTGGGCATCATGGCCGCCCTCGCGGCAACCGTGACCCGGCTTTTCATGCAATCCAGCCTGCTTCTGATTATTGTCATGCTGGCCATTATCCTGTCGGTGGCGCTGCTGATGGTTTTCTGCAACTTTTTCAAACTGCATGTCATCGGCATCCGGATTTTTCTTCTCGCGTTCTGCTATGTTCTTCTTCCCCTGGCCCTCTTTTCCCTGGGCGGCGCCGCCGGCGGCATGGCGGCCTATTTCGTATTGAGCATAGTCGTCATCTTTTTTCTGCTCAGGGGCAAAAGCCGCGCCGTCTTTCTTGTTACCCACATCATCTGGGTAACAGTCTGTTACTATATAAGCTTCCGGTTTCCGGATCTGGTCATTCCGCTTTCGGGATTCTACCAGTACATGGACAATATTCAGTCCTTCATCGTGTCCGGTTTTTTCATAGGCTTTGTCATTGTTTTTCAAAACCGCATTTACCTGGACGAAAAGAAAAAGGCCGACAGCGCCGGCAGGGAAATCCTCGATCAGGACAGGCTGCTCCACGCGGTAAACGAAGCGGCGGTGATCCTCCTTACGCCGGACGACAGCCATTTCCAGAACGCGCTCAAGACGGGCATGGAAATGATGGCCCGCTGCGTCAATGTCGACCGGATACAGTTGTGGAAAAACACCGTGGAACAGGGGGTTCTTTTCTACGGCGAAATCTGCGAATGGGTGGAAGGGGCTTACCGGGAAACGGCGCCGGGAATGCGGCAGTTCAGCTACCGGGATACCCTGCCTGACTGGGAGGCAAAACTCGCGGGGGGAAAAATCATAGACGGGGTGCTCCGGCACATGCCCGAATCAACGCGGAAATGCCTTGCGCCTTACGGCATACAATCCATTCTGGTAATTCCCGTATTCATGCAGAATGATTTTTGGGGATTTGTCAGTTTTGACGACTGCCACAACGAGCGGGATTTTTCACAGGGAGAAAAAAGCATTCTGCGGTCGGGGGCCCTCCTTGTCGCCAACGCCCTGATGCGCAACGAAATGACGCAAAACCTGGTCCAGGCGCGGGAACGGGCCCTTTCCGGCGCCAGGGCAAAAAGCGATTTTCTGGCGAACATGAGCCACGAAATGCGCACCCCCATGAACGCCATTATCGGCATGACCTCCATAGCGAAGACGGCCGCCGATATTGAACGGAAAGATTACTGCCTTAAAAAAATAGACGACGCGTCCACCCATCTTCTGGGCGTCATCAACGACATCCTTGACATGTCAAAAATAGAGGCCAACAAGTTTGAACTTTCCATCGTCGATTTCAATTTTGAAAAAATGCTCAGAAAGGTCACGAATGTCATCAATTTCAGGATTGACGAAAAACACCAGCGGTTTACCGTACACATCGACAAAAACATTCCCCCTGTCCTTTCGGGGGACGATCAGAGGCTGACCCAGGTAATTACCAACCTGCTTTCCAACGCTGTCAAGTTTACCCCCGAACAGGGTTCCATACACCTTGATACCAGACTGGTTGATGAAAAAGACCGCGTCTGTACCGTCGAAATCAGCGTCACCGACACGGGCATAGGCATTGAGGAGGCACAGCAGGACCGGCTTTTCAAATCTTTCGAGCAGGCCGATTCCGGCATTTCCCGCAAATTCGGCGGCACGGGCCTGGGCCTTGCCATTTCAAAACGCATCGTCGACATGATGGGCGGAAAGTTCCGGGTCAAATCGGAACCCGGCAGGGGCTCCACTTTCACCTTTACCATTCAGGCGGTACGGGCGGAGAAACCGGAAGAAAGCCTCCTTTCCCCGAATATCAACTGGACGAACGTACGGGTCCTGGCCGTCGACGACGATACCGAAACGCGGTCGTACTTCGGGGAACTCGCCAGGCGGATAGGGTTAAACTGCGATGTTGCCGGAGGCGGCGAGGAAGCGCTCGGCATGATAAACCGGAACAAGGGCTACAACATCTATTTTGTCGACTGGAAAATGCCCGGCATGGACGGCATGGAACTGACCCGGCACATCAAACGCGACGACAAAAACAAGTCGGTGGTTATCATGATCTCCGCCGCCGAGTGGACAACCATAGAAGAAGCCGCGAAAGACGCCGGCGTGGACAAATTTTTGCCCAAGCCCCTTTTTCCTTCCGCCATTGCCGATATCATCAACGAATGCCTGGGGACAGGCAGCATAGCCAGGGCAAAGGAGTCCCGGACCGAACCGGAAGCAACGGCTTCTTTTGCCGGCCGCCGTATCCTGCTTGCCGAAGACGTGGAAATAAACAGGGAAATAGTGATTGCCCTGCTTGAACCCTATAAACTTGACATACGCTGCGCCGAAAACGGCCTTGAGGCGGTTACCATGTTCAACGCCGAGCCTGACAGCTTCGACATGATCTTCATGGATGTTCAGATGCCCGAAATGGACGGTTACGAGGCGACGCGGCGCATACGGTCTTCCGGCCATCCCCGTTCACACAGTATACCCATTGTCGCGATGACGGCAAACGTGTTCCGTGAGGACATAGAAAAATGTCTTGAGGCGGGCATGAATGATCACGTGGGAAAGCCGCTTGATACCGGGGAAATAGTATCCAAACTCGAAAAATTCCTTCCCGCGAAGTAGGAGCCTTGTGCTCCTCGCAGGGCGGGGCGCGCCCTTACAGCCTTCCGGAGCGCTTTACGCCGAGATAACGGTTGACAAGCGCCGATGAAATTTCCTCCGGGGTGGTTTCAAGGGTAAGAAGCCCCATGCGCTCCCAGCTCCGGTAAAGCCGGCGCCTGGCGGAAAGATAGGAAAAGGCCGCCGCGGTTTCAAGAATTTCGGCGGGGCTGTAGCCGGACGAATTTCCCGGAGGACGCAGAGACGCCCTGACGCCGGCTTCGCGGAAACTCACAAGCAGGAGCAAATGCCGCAGCCGTATGCGGGGCAGTATCCAGGACAGCGATTCCCCGTCCTCTTCCCTGAAGTTGGAAACCAGAATGATGAAGGTACGCCGGTGCAGCCGCGCCAGGGCCTTTTCAAGCGCGGAAAAGGGCGAAGAAGGCTCCGGCCCGCATTCAATATCAAAAAGCCCGTTCATAAGGGCCGTCAGCGTACTCATGCCCTTGCGCGGCGGAAACCACCTTTCCGACGCGCCAAAGGTCAGCGCCGCCACGGAGTCGCCGTGCTTCAGCGCGGCATAGGACAAAAGCAGCATGCCGTTAAGGGCGCTGTCAAATTCCCTGCCGGGAAGACGGTAGCCTGAATCAAGGACAAAGAGCACCTGCTGATCCTGTTCCTCCTGGTACTCCCGGACAATAAATTTCCGCCGCCTCCCGGTCGCCCGCCAGTCTATGGATTTGACGGGATCCCCTTCCTGATAATCGCGGAGGCTCATGAACTCAAGCCCCTGCCCCCTGCGGCGTATGTCCCGCTGTCCCTTTCCGGACATAAGGCCCGAAAGGGCTCCGCCTTCGGCAATCTTCCTGAAATCCGGATACGTCCGTCCGCGGCTTTCGCAGGCGTGGAAAACCTTGAGCCGCCAAAAGCGGAGCGGAGAATTGAGAAGAAGCTCAAGCCCCGGAAAAAGCCAGCGGCCCCGTTCGCGGGGAATCACCGTATAGGCAAAAACAACTTTCCCCGCCGTTCCGCCGCCTTTTCCTTCCGGCCGAAGGCGGGCCAGCGGCCCAAGATCGAGTTTTACGGGAAAAATTACGGACCCCATTTGGGCGGATGTCCAGTCGGAACCGGCCGAATCCATGGAAGGCGGATGGAGATCGCAGAGCAGGGCGGAAGGAACGAAGGGCCTTTTCCCGCGCTTTATGGTAAGGGTAACACGGGCGGCTTCTCCCAGCGCAAGGGAAAGCGGCACATCCCGTTCGCAGGCAAGCCGGTCGGTAAGGAGGCCCAAAATCAGGGCGTCCACGACGATAAAGGGAAAAAGAAAGAGCCCGGCGAGAAACCAGAGGAGGGAGAGCTGTTCCGAAAAAAACGCCGCGGTTCCAAGGAGGAACCAGAGAAAGACGGCGGCAAAAAGGCTCCTCCCCGGTTTCATGTCCTTGGAGCCCCGGTTCCCGCAACAATATCCGCGATGATGTGCTCTTCGTTAAGGCCCTCAAGTTCACTTTCCGCGGAGAAAGTAAGCCTGTGGGCCAGTACGGGCCGCGCCAGAAGCTTTATGTCGTCGGGAAGCACAAAATCCCTTCCTTCAAGAAGCGCCCTTGCCCTGGCGCAGCGTATCAACGCAAGGCTGCCGCGGGGACCGGCGCCAATCTCTACCGAGGCGTTCGTCCGTGTCGCCGAGGCAAGCCGCACGGCGTAATCAACAATCGAAGGATCTGTTCTTGTCCGCGACGCGAGATCGCGGAGCGCGATAAATCCTTCCGGCGCCAGGACTGTCCCGACCTGTTCCACCGAAAGTTCCGCGCCGGAACTTTCGGCAAGGATCTTCTCCACCATGGTCTTCTCCTCTTCCATGGAAGGATAACCGGCGATAATCTTCATGAGGAAACGGTCTTTCTGCGCGTCGGGCAAGGGATAGGTTCCCTCATGCTCAAAGGGATTCTCGGTCGCAAGAACCATGAAGGGCCGGGGCAGGGGATGATCCTCGCCGTCAATGCTCACCTGGTATTCCTGCATGGCCTCAAAAAGCGCCGCCTGGGTTTTCGCGGGCGCCCGGTTGATCTCGTCCGCGATAAAAAGATTGGCAAACACCGGCCCCTGGCGAAAAATGAATTTCCCCGTTACGGTATCAAGAATGACATTGCCCGTAATGTCGCTGGGCATAAGATCCGGCGTAAACTGAACCCGCCTTGAAAGACCCCCTATCGCCTTGGCGAGACAGCGGACAAGAAGCGTCTTGCCCAGGCCCGGCACGCCTTCCACAAGAAGATGCCCGCCGGCAAGCAGGGTAATGAGGGCGTAATTCACCAATTCCGCCTGTCCTATAAAGGCCTTCGCAATCTCCGTCTTTACCGTTCCAAGAATTCCCGCGGCGTCATTGGCGGTCAGCTTCCCCTGTTCTTCCATCATACAGTCTCCATTGTTTTTCCAGGATCAGAAGATCCCTGATTATTTCCCTGTACCTCATTTTCTTTCCGGAATCAAGGGCCGCCCCGATACGGCCGGTTTCCCCCGTTTCCGCCGTCCCGCCCCTGAGACGCAGTATCCTCCGCAGTTCACGGACATACGAATCAAGATAGACGGCAAGCGAATCGTATTTTTTGAGGAAACGGACTTCCGCGCGGAACCGTTCTTCTATGGGCCGAAGTGATAGTTCCTTCTCGTCGCGCACAAGGCCAAAACCGGGAATGACCATCCAGAAACCGGCGGCGACAAGGAGGAGGAGTGAAAGGCAGAAGGGACGGAAATCCCCGCGTTCGGCGAATTTTCCAAAAAAACTTTTTATCACCCGCCGTCCCCGTACAAAAAGAACACCGCCTTCCTCCGCGTCAAAAAGTTCCCAGGCAAGGCGCGCGTTCGCCTCCCCGGTAATGGAAGCGTTCGCCATAAAAACGGGGCGGCCGGTTACCGTCAGCCTTCCCTCCCCCGCCGAAATAACCGCGAGCCTTATATTCCCGTCAACCGTGATGACGTCGGATCTTATATCGGGCAGATTGTGAATAACAAAACGGATCCTGTAATCAAAATGGGGATATTCCTCTTCCGGGGTTTCAGGCGGGACCTCCCCTTCATCTTCGGAGGACAGAAACGGGTACTCTTCAACGCCGACACCGAAAGATTCAAGGAACGCGGCAAGGGAGCTGTCTTCACCGGGAACATAGTCAAGCGAGACGATGAGGTTTCCCCCGCTCCTTATCCAGGAGGCAACGCTGTCCAGATTGGAATATTCCCATTTGAAGGAGGCGGCTTCAATGTAGACGGTTTTTTCCGGCGCCGCCTCTACGCTGTATGAATCTCCCTCCGGCAGGCTCCGCACCGGATGACCGTTCGCGTCAAGCCACCGTTCAAGGGCGGCAAGGTCATTGGCGCGGACTTCCCGCGACGCGCTGAACCTTTTTTTGACGGGGCGGATCTCGAACTGCGTATAGGCGATAATTCCCAGTACGGCAAATACGGCAAGCACCATGCCGAAGATCCCCACGTACCTGTTCATGTCCCGCCTCCAAAAGAGGCGCCGCCTTCATGAGAGGCGCCGCTTCCGGGAGAGGCGAGAACGGATCTGCCGAATTCCACAGCCCGCTCAAAGGCGCCGGCGGCAGGATCCCTTCCGCCGTAGGCAAAGCCGGCCCAATTTTTTACGAGATCGGCAAAGGGCGCGTCGTCAAGACCCGACTCCCTGACCTGCGAAAGGCAGTCATACTCCGTCGCCTCACGGGGAAAGGCAAGACCCCGGCATTCCGAAAACGCGGCGAGGGTTCCCCCAAGGCAGGCGGCCCAGGCTTCACGCATGCTGTCAAGATTGCGGAACACGAGGGCCTTTTCAAAAAGGGACGCGGCGCTTTCCCCTGCTTCCGGTACAAAGGTTCCCCGGTACTTTTCCTTCTTTGTTTCACCCGGAAGACGAAATACCGGCAGGTACGGTATCAGCCTTGCGGCAAGAAAAACGGCGCCGGCGGCGGCGGCAATCGCGAGACCAATGGCGAGAAAACGCCTTATTTTTTCGGACCCGAACTCAAAGGGAAACACATCCTCCCCGAAATCTTTTTTCCGGTTTTTCCAGCCTATATCCCAGCCGTCCTTTTCGCCTCCGAAATCCCGTGACTCAAGAATTTCCTCAAGAGAACCCAAAGGAACAGAGGACACCGAAAAATCCCCTGCCGCCCGGCCAGGCGGAACGGGATCTTCGGCGAAGGAAGGAGCGGGAAAGACAGACAAAAGAACAAGGGAAAGGACCACAAGCGCGGCGGGAGATGTTCCCAGGGCGGCCTTTGGCCTGTAATTGCCGGCAAGCCTCCTGAAAAGGATCTGCAGATCCCATCCCTCAACCTCAACACGGCTGTTGATGTAAAGCCCGAAACCCATGCAGACATAGACGCTTTCCACCAGCATGATGTTGACGCACCAGGCGGCGAAGAAGAAAAGTTCATTCTGCCCGAGAAAAAGGCTGAAATCGGGCATAAGATCCGGTCTTGTGATCTGGCCTATGGACCAGAAAAAGAGAATTTCACCGGCGAGAAGCACCCACTCAAGGAGCAGTCCCCAGCCGGAAAGAACGGCGCAAAAATCGATGCCGCCTTTTACAAGATCTTTTTTCCGCTGCCGCAGACGGCGGAATTTAAGGCCTTCCAGAACGCGGACGGGCGTCATGACGGCCCGCCAGGGACTGAAACGCCGCCACAGAAGATCGCCGGGAAGTGAACGGAAAAGACTCTTCCCCAAAGCCCGGCATATCCGCCGCGCCCCCGGAGAAGGCTCGAAAAAACGCACAGACACGACATGCAGAATGGCGCGGTCGAAAAAGGGCTTGAGGTACCAGAGTATGAGCCAGGACAGGGGCCGCGTAAATTCGGGAAGAAAACGCAGCGCGAACGCGGAGATCCAGAGGGGAAAGGCAAAGAACGGAAAAAGATAAACAAAATTCCTCCGCCACAGGAGCAGCCCGGAATCAGCCGCTTCCCACACACTTCTCCGCCGGAGCGCGAGAACGCCTTCAATGGGGGCGGCCACGGTCGTCTCCCTTTCGTCCGGCAAGAAGCAGATACAGGCCGACAAGGACCCATCCGGCGGCGCCAACACCCAGGCGCAGCGCCGCAGGCAGGGTATGCCGCGGCGACCAGAACGCCTCAATAACCGCGGCGGCGACCAGAAAAAGGACGCTCCCGGTGATGAGCGGCAGGGCGTCTCTGCCCGCCCTGCGGAGAGCCGCGCTCCGGCTCCGGCCGCCGGGAATAAAGAAGCGGTACCCAAGCAAAAGTCCCGCGTGGGCGCTTAAAATGATGGCCGTAAGCTCAAAACTGCTGTGGCCTATGATAAAAGGAAAGAACGTTTTTCCGAATCCCAGGTTGATAATGTGGGCCGCGGCGGCTCCAAGGAAGATCCCGTTGAGGCTGAGAATAAAAAGGCTTCCTATTCCGGCGATGATTCCGCCCGCGAAGGTCCTGAAGGCAATGGAAACGTTGTTATAAATATAATAACCAAACATATCCGCGCGGGAACTGACATCGGGGGGAACCAGAAAATGTCCGCTTTCGGGATCGTACATACCGGCAATGTCTTCCGCCTGTGATTCGGAAATGAATTCATGGACAAATTCGGGAAAACGCACACAGAGAAAGGCGGAAAAAAAGGCAAGACCGTAGAAGACAAGGAACGCGGCGCCTATTCCCCGCCACTGGGATCGAACCTTGCGGGGAAAAGTACAAAGCACAAAACGGGCAAAAAGCCTGAACGACCATTCATGCTGACCGTAGAGGATCTGACTGCCTTCGTTGACCAGTATATTAAGCCGTTCTATGATCGCGGCGTCAAAACCATGGGCCCGCGCCGTATTGAGATCCTGGGTAAGTTCGCGGAAGGCCGCCGGAAAACGGGAAGCCCCGCGGCGTATGTCCCGCCTGCCGCCGCCTGTCATCATCTCAAATTCCATCCAGGAGGCTTCCCTCTTTTTTTTGAAGGCGCTTTCGGTCACAGAATACCCCCGGCGGCCGTCTTGCGGGCAATACCCAAAAGATACGACGCGGCGGAACGGGCGGTTCCGTCCGAACGCGCCGTGAATGTCCGCGGCGGAGCGGAACGTTCAAGAAATTCCACAAAAGGTCCGGCAATCTCGCAGGCGCGCGCCTCGCCCAAAAGGGGATAGCCTCGGGCAAACATCACGACGGCCTGTTTTTCCTCACCCGAAAGCGGACGCGGAGGAAGAACCGGGGCAAGGTCCCGGAACCAGGAGTCGGAAAGAGAACGCCCGCCAAGCCGCCGGCGCGGAGGAGCCAGTGAATGAGACGTGTACACCACAAGGGTTCCCGCGGCCCAGTCTCCTATGCGCCTGAAACCGGGACTTGCCGCCATGGTAATAAAGGCAATGGGACAAAAAAACATGAAGGTATCGGCAAAACGAAGCAGGTTGCGGAGAAACGACGCGCCGGGATTTACCGGAGAACCGCCGCTCTGCACCACCCGTATTCCCATGATCTTCTTTCCCGGACTCTGCCCGCCGAAGAGAATGTCGCATATAACGTGATAAAACCAGTCTATGCCGAAAATCATCAACAGGAAGAACCAGTATCCGGCAAAATCCCCGACAAATTCGGCAATGACAAGCACGGCGATGATGAAGATCCACTGTATGGCGGTATCAATTGCCCAAGCACAGGCGCGCACGGGCAGACCCGCCGGAAAAAGGGCAAATTCAACGCCTTCGGGAGTCTGCACCCCCAGAACCGAATCCGCCGGACCATACCCGGCGCCGGCGCCAGCCATCAGAACGAGGACGCGGCAATCCCCACAATCACGCCGATAATCAGGAGAACCGGAAGCAGGGCATAGCAGATTATGGTGAGAATGCCCATAAATTTCAGCAGGGATTTTCCGTTTTTAAACGCCGCCTCAAGATCCCCGTCGGCGCCGCTGCGCTGGTAACCGCGTATCTTTGCCCCAAGTTTGTAGGTAAAACGGGCCGGAAAAAACATAAACACGGCGCCAATAATGTAGACAAGACCAACCAGTCCGCCCACTCCCCCGGCAATTAGAGCCGGTAGACCCGGAATATTCGACATGACGGGAGCCATCGCGAGGAATATGACGCCCATAAGAGCAAGAAACCCGCAGTTGATAAAACCCATAATCCCAAGAAAACGCGCCCAGGGAGACGCTTCCCGCAGATAACGCTGCATAGCGTCGGTAAGATTTCCCGCCGAACCATCGGATTGTACAGGCGCCGATTCCGCCGCCGGACTCTGATAAGGATTGACATCATCAGCCATGAACTATTTCTCCTTTTTACCGGTATACGGCCTTTCCAAAACCGGACGGTCCGGAATTGACCGGTATCTTGATAATACAGGTCACGGGAGGATTATGCAAGAAGGCCAAAACGAAGCTGCGCTTCGTTTTGGCCGGGGTCCTCCCTGTTGGAAAAAACACGGGTCCCTCCGGTGGACCCTCCCGTGTTTTTTTCACCGTCACCTGGAGTTTCGCGGCGCCGAACTCCGCGCAGCCTTCAAACAGCGCGTAACCGCCGCAAAACTCCTCAGCGAAAGGCGAAGCAAAGCTTCGCCTTTCGCCCTGTCACCTTTACCGGGTCTCTTTTCGGCCTATAACCAGTCAGGAATTGCCGCAGCCCGGAGTTTCGCCAAGGGCGAAACTCCCCAGGTGAAGGTGAAGCGGAGCTTCACCTTCACCCTTGATCTGCGGCATGGTCTATGGAGTATAATAAGGAGGCTCCCGAAATTCCTGTTCCGCCGGTTCCGGATTCGCCGCCTGAATCGCGCGCCGTACGGAGCAGGAATTTCCCCTTCGCCAAGGTGGCTCAGTTGGCAGCGCGGCGCACTCGTAATGCGCAGGTCCCGGGTTCGATTCCCGGCCTTGGCTGAAGAAAAAGCCTGTAAAACAGGCTTTTTCTTTTGGAGTTTTGCTTTGCAAAACTCCTGACCGCTTGTCACCGGGAATCGAAGGGTTCGGCCCGCCGGCCTCGATAACAAAAACATGCTCTTCGCCATAAACAGACAGATTCGAAAACCGGGGTAAAAAGAGATGGCAAACAATACGGCGGACATTGGTTTTGAACAGCAAATCTGGGCTGCGGCGGATATTCTGCGGGGCAACATGGACGCGGCGGAGTATAAACATGTCGTGCTGGGCCTTATCTTT